>NZ_JALBHA010000312.1:0-7814 GCF_023006445.1 Bradyrhizobium sp. SHOUNA76 | reverse complement strand
CGTCGCCGCAATCCATTGCCTCGCCATCGCTCGCACCGGACACGCCGCTCTCCGCGACCGTGCATCGCCTGCTCGACGATACCGATGCCGCAATCGCGCGGCAGACCCTGCTGCAGGTCGCTTCGCTTCCCGATCGCGCTGACGCCAGCGGTCACCGCGTTGATCCGGCCGTGCCGCAGTGGAATTTCGAAATTCCCTTTGCGACGCCGCAAGGCACCGCGATGGCGCAGTTCGAGATCTCGCGTGACGGTGGCAACGAATCCGCCGATCCCGCCAAGCAAGCCTGGCGCGCGCGCTTTTCGCTCAATGTCGAGCCGGCCGGCCCGGTCCATGCGCTGATCACACTGAACGGCGACAAGACGTTTGTGCGGATGTGGGCGGAGCGGCCGGCGACGGCGCAGCAGCTCCACGCCGGAATCGGCGAGCTCAATCAGGCTTTGACGCGAGCCGAGCTCAAGCCCGGCGATATCGTGGTTCGCGAGGGCACGCCACCACAACCGGCACCGGCCCGCGCCGGCCACTTTCTGGACCGCGCCACATGAGCGACCCATCCAAGCTTGCGATTGCCCTGCACTACGAGAAGGGCACCAACGCGCCGGTCGTCGTCGCCAAGGGCAGGGGCACGATCGGCGAAAAGATCGTCGAGATCGCCAAGACCCACGACATCCCGATCGAGGAAAACGAGGTCTTGGCCGGCGCGCTGTCCAAGGTCGAGCTCGGCGAGGAGATCCCGCCGGACCTCTACAAGGCGGTCGCCGAGGTGCTGGTTTTCGTGCTGCGGCTGTCGGGCCGAGGGCGGTAGCTGTCATCGTTTGACCAGATATCGACGGCATTGTAGCCGTCACCTTCATCGTTCAACGGACATCGCTCTTGCTCACCCGCCGTTCCACTCTCGGCCTGCTCGCCGCAGCCACAATCGTGCCCTCGCGCGCGCTCGCCCACGTCGCGCCGCCGCGCAACGAGATTCGTGACAACCTCGCAAAGCGATTCACCGACCTCGGCACATCAGGCACCTTCGTCGGCTACAAGGTCGAGGACTATCTGGTCGTCGCCAGCGACAAGGAGCGCTCGGGCGAGGGGAAGCTGCCGGCCTCGACCTTCAAGATTCCCAACTCGCTAATCGCGCTGGAGACCGGCGTGGTCGCTGACCCCGACAAGGATGTATTTGCCTGGGATGGCGTGAAGCGCCCGATCGAGGCCTGGAACAAGGATCACACGCTGCGCAGTGCGATCGCGGTGAGTGCGGTGCCGGTCTATCAGGAGATCGCGCGGCGCATCGGGCAGGAGCGCATGCAGAAATACGTCGACGAGTTCGACTACGGCAATCGCGATATCGGCGGCGGTATCGACCAGTTCTGGCTCACCGGGAATTTGCGCATCGATCCGGTCGAGCAGATCGATTTCGTCGATCGGCTCCGCCGCCGTGCGCTGCCGATCAGCAAGCGCAGCCAGGATCTCGTCGCTGACATCCTGCCGGTTACCAAGGTGGGCGACAGCGTCATCCGCGCCAAGTCTGGGCTGCTCGGCGCCGAGCGCGGCGAGCCGTCGCTCGGCTGGATGGTCGGCTGGGCCGAGAAGGGCGAGGCGCACACCGTGTTCGCGCTCAACATGGACTGCAAGGAGCCGCGTCTCATCAGTGAGCGCATGCCGCTGACGCAAGCCTGCCTTGCCGAGATCGGCGCGATCTAGCTGGCGTAAGAAGAAGCTTGCGGCCATCCTTCGAGACGCCCGCCTTTGGCGGGCCTCAGGATGAGGTCTTGTTTCGCAGCGAGATATTGGACCCTCATGGTGAGGAGCGCCGCCTTACGGCGCGTCTCGAACCATGAAAGCCAAGCTGGCTCTCAGCCCAGCTTGAACAACACCTGCAAAAACTCCTCCACGGCCTTGCGTGACTCCGCGGCCGTCACTGGATTGCCGCCGACATGCGGGTTCAATTCGACGCAGGGATCCTTGTAGGTGAACGGCGCGTTCGTATCGCCATTCATCAGCACGCCGCCGTCACCCTCCCTGATCTTGCAGTTGCGTACGGTCTGCGCATTGGCTGATACGGTCACGGTGTTGACGCCGAGCAGGCCGCTGTCGAACCCGTGCGCGCTCTCAGGATATTCGGTCAGCACCACGTCGCGCCCGGCGGTCTTGAGCCGCTCGACGAAGGCCTTGCAGCTCTTGACGGGATTGTAGTCGTCCGGCGTGCCGTGGAAGATGCGGATCGGGCGTGCGGTGACCTCGCTATCGCCAACGTAGGTCGTGGAGCAGTCCGGATAGAACGGAATATAAGCCGCGAACTGGATGCCTGACTTGTTCCAGAGCTTGTGGAAGCGGTCGAGGCTCGCATAGAGCGTCGCCTGTCCGCCGCGCGAAAAACCCATCAGCACGATGCGATCGGGGTCGACGCGCGGGTGCTTCGCCAGGATCTCCAGCGAGCGGTAGATGTCGACGATCAGGTTGAGCCGGCCGAGCAGGGCCTGGTTCGGCCCCACGACCGTCAGCCCGCGGCCGGTAAAGCCGTCGATCACAAAGGTCGAGATGCCCATCGCGTTGAAGGCGTGCACCCAGGCCTCGGTGGTGGCGCCGACACCGCTGGAGCCGTGCATCAGCACCACGACCGGCATCTTGCCGGTGCCCTGTGCAACGCGGAATTCGCCGGCAACCGTCACCGGCTTGCCGGCGGCCGCATCGCCGCTCAAAAATTGCTGGTCGGAGAGGGTGAGCGAGAGGATCGGGTAGATCTCGGCGCGCGTTGCGACTTCCTTGGGAAGCGCCTGCGCGTTGGCGAGCACGGTGGAAACGCAGAGCGCAATGAGCACCATGGCGGCGCGGAATGCCGTCGGCATCGGGTCCTCCCTTGTGATTTTCGGGGAGTAGACCAATCGGCTTGCGCGCTGTCAATTTGACGCGCGGCGGCATCAGCCCTTGTCGACCGTCTTCTTCGCGGTCAGGGCCTGGTCGATGGCAAAGCCGCCGATCTCGCTCATGGCCTGCGAGATCACGTCGCCGCGTCGCGCAAAGCCGCTCGAGAGATAGTCGAACTGCGTCCGCGCCAGCCGCAGCACCTCGATCGGCACCGAGACCACGGTCTCGTTGAAACTGTCCACGGAGGCGCGCAGGCTGTCCAGCTCGCTCGTGAGCTTGACGATATGGCTTTCCGCGTGCTGCATCAGGCCCAGCAACTTGTGGCGCTCGGCATCGAAGGCGGCGCGGTCGGCGGCGGCCGCCGCCGCTGCTTCCGCAAGCTGGGTGTGCAGCGCCTCGATCTGGCCGACCATGGCATCTGAGGCGAGTTCGGCGGCCGCGCGCAGCTCGGTGCTGCGCGTGCTCTCTTCCTGCGTCTGGTGATAAAGCCGTTCGGCCGACATCGCCCGCTGGCTCAGCGACTCGATCATGCTGGCTGCACGCAGCAGCATCTCGCCGTTCCGTCCCGACACCATGCTGGCCATGCGGCGCAGGAAGTCGATGGTTTCGGACGATGGGTTCGGCGGCAGTGGGACGACCGTCGCGGACATGGGTGATGCTGGGGCCAGGGCATGATGACCGCCGCCGTACCGACTGGGCTCACGCAACATTCGGCGCCTGATCGCAAGGCCTTGAAGCAAGCCTGAATCGGCCGGCCCGGTCAACCGGCCGGGCCACCAATTTTGCGTCCGGCGTCAGGCGTCCCTCTGCCGCCCGATCCGGCCGAGATGGGTGAAGCCGAATCCGGCGGAATATTTCAGGCCGTAGCCGAGCGCCCGGTCGATGCCGATATGGGCAAGCCAGATCAGGGCGATGGAGAGGGTGAGGGGCGAAGCGAGGCCGAAGCCCAGCGTCAGCAGCGCCACCGGCGCCATGTAGCTGTGGGCGGCATTGTAGACCATCGCGCCGAACCTGGCGTCGGACAGGTAGGCCAGGAAGCTCAAATCGGGGACGAAGAACAGCAGGGCGAAGATCAGCCACGACCCGTCCCAGGCCGCATAGAGCATCACCATCCCCGCAAACAGGGTCAGGCCCTCCAGCCGCAGCAGGATGTTGACGCCGCCTGTCGCCGCCCCCGTCTCGGCCGTTCCTTCCGTCATGCTCGCCTCCCGGACAAAACTTTGTAATTCCTTGCGCTTTCCCGCTGGGGCAGGGCAGCCCTGCGACGGCGAAAGCGGCTTTCCGGCCCGCAAAATGCCGTGTTAGAACCCCGCATCACTTAAGACTTGGCGGGAGCAAATGAAACATATCCTGGACGCCCTTGAAGATCGTCGTGCCGGCGCAAAGCTCGGCGGCGGGGAGAAGCGCATCGAGGCGCAGCACGCCCGCGGCAAGCTGACCGCACGCGAACGCATCGAGCTCTTGCTCGACAAGGGATCGTTCGAGGAGTTCGACATGTTCGTCGAGCACCGCTCGACCGAGTTCGGCATGGAGAAGAGTAAGGTGCCCGGCGACGGCGTCGTCACGGGATGGGGCACCGTCAACGGTCGCAAGACTTTTGTCTTTGCCAAGGATTTCACCGTGTTCGGCGGCTCGCTGTCCGAGACCCACGCGCTGAAGATCACCAAGTTGCAGGACATGGCGATGAAGGCGAGAGCGCCCATCATCGGCCTCTATGACGCGGGCGGCGCCCGCATCCAGGAAGGCGTCGCAGCGCTCGCCGGCTATTCCTACGTGTTCCGCCGCAACGTGCTGGCCTCCGGTGTGATCCCGCAGATCTCCGTTATCATGGGCCCCTGCGCCGGTGGCGACGTCTATTCGCCGGCGATGACCGACTTCATCTTCATGGTGAAGAACACCAGCTACATGTTCGTCACCGGCCCCGACGTCGTGAAGACCGTCACCAACGAGGTCGTCACCGCCGAGGAGCTCGGCGGCGCCTCGGTACACGCCACGCGCTCCTCGATCGCCGATGGCGCCTTCGAGAACGACGTCGAGACGCTCTTGCAGATGCGGCGCCTGATCGACTTCCTGCCGTCCAACAACACCGACGGCGTGCCGGAATGGCCGAGCTTCGACGACATCGGCCGGGTCGACATGTCCCTGGACACGCTGATCCCCGACAATCCGAACAAGCCCTACGACATGAAGGAGCTGATCCTGAAGGTCGTGGACGAGGGCGACTTCTTCGAGATCGCCGACATGTTCGCCAAGAACATCGTCACCGGCTTCGGCCGCATCGCGGGGCGCACCGTCGGCTTCGTCGCCAACCAGCCGATGGTGCTGGCCGGTGTGCTCGATAGCGATGCCTCGCGGAAAGCGGCGCGCTTCGTGCGCTTCTGCGACGCCTTCAACATCCCGATCGTCACCTTCGTCGACGTGCCGGGCTTCCTGCCGGGCTCGAGCCAAGAATATGGCGGCCTGATCAAGCACGGCGCGAAGCTGCTGTTCGCCTATTCGCAGTGCACCGTGCCGCTGGTCACCATCATCACCCGCAAAGCCTATGGCGGCGCCTTCGACGTCATGGCCTCCAAGGAGATCGGCGCCGACATGAACTACGCCTGGCCGACCGCCCAGATCGCAGTGATGGGCGCCAAGGGCGCGGTCGAGATCATCTTCCGCAGCGACATCGGCGACCCCGACAAGATCGCCGCGCGCACCAAGGAATACGAAGACCGCTTCCTGTCCCCCTTCATCGCCGCCGAGCGTGGTTACATCGACGACGTCATCATGCCGCACTCGACGAGGAAGCGGATTGCAAGGGCGCTGTCGATGCTGAAGGACAAGAAGGTGGAGACGCCTGCGAAGAAGCACGACAATTTGCCGTTGTGAGATGAACGTAGCCCGGATGAGCGGAAGCGACATCCGGGTCTTTGCCTAGGTCCCGCAGGTCGCTTCGCTCATGTGGGCGACTAATTCTCTTGAATTGGCATGACCGAAGACGATCCGACAGACGAAATCTCCGACATTGAAGATCGCATCGAGCGGCTTGCCGAGCTCGCCGAGCGGTGCCGGAAGTACATCCTGGCGTCCAAGATCGCCATCGGCGGCGGGGCGGCGCTGCTGTTGGTGACGATCCTTGGCCTCTTCGGCTTTGGTCAGACCGCCGCGCTCGGATCGATTGCGCTGGTGCTGGGCGGGATTGTCTCGCTCGGCTCGAATGTCTCTACGCTGCGGCAGACGGACGAGGCCATCAGCACTGCGGAGGCGCGACGTGCGGCCTTGATCGGCAGTATCGACCTGCGCGTTGTTGCCGATGCGCCGCTGAAGCTGGTGTAACGCATCCAGCGCCGGCACGCCTCACGCGGCGGTCTTGACCGTCAGCTCCGACAATTCGGCGCGGCATTCGGCGGCGAAGGCTTGCAGCCGATCGGCAGTTTGCCGGTCGAGGATGGCTTTGGCCAGCCGCTCGGCGCGGGCGATCTGTCGTTTGAGATATTCGATGCGGACCATGTGTCACCTGTCGAATTGCTTCTGTCCGGTGGCGACGACTGTATGCCGCCCACCGGCTTGATTGCGTGAGGCACGTCACGCCCCGCGCGCCTTATCCGCCGCGGCGAAATGCGCCATCTGGTCCGCGTGCGCCTTGATGAACGCCGGGCGGCCGGTGGCACGTGCGACGTAGGCGCGGCAGGCGGGGCTGTCCGCCAGGCCGCCGAAACCATCGACGACGCGCAGGACGTCCGACATCAGGATGTCGGCGACGGAGAAGGAGCCGGCCAGCCATTCGCGGCTGGCCAGCACCGGCTCGAGATGCTTCAGGCGAAGCTTGAGGAAGTCGTCCACGAATTTCCACGCCTGTGTGTCGGTCGGATGTCCCATGAACTTCGACATCGCCCAGGGCAGGCTCGCCATCTCCACCGAATTGAGCGCGGCGAACACCCATTCCGTCGTCTCGACGCGGCTGCGCGGACCTGTGGGCATCAGCTTCGCGCTGCGCTCGCCGAGATGCAGCAGGATCGCGCCGCTCTCGAAGATCGAGAGGTCGCCGTCGGTCAGCCACGGCACCTGGCCGAACGGCTGGTGCGCGAAATGCGCAGGCCCGCGATCTTCGAAAGGCGCGCTGGCGACGCGATAGGGCAGCGCGGCTTCTTCGAGGGCCCAGCGCACGCGCAGATCACGCACGAAGCCTCGCGGTGGTTCGGGAACCCAATTGAAGGTGGTCAGGGTGAGGTCGGCCATTTGCAGTCTCCGAGTCCTTGTTCGAAGCAAAGGACGAGTGAAGGGTGTCCACTCCGACACCGGTGCCAACTCTTTTTGTCGCCGGCGGCCGAAGCGGCTAGTCTCGGTTCAAACAAGAGGAGGAAACCCGATGCCATCAGCCTTCTTCGTCGTCCGCGCCACCGTCCCCGACGCCAGCAAGCGCGCCGCCTTCGACAGATGGTACGAGACGGAACATCTGCCCGACGCGGTGAAGGCATTCGGTGTCAGCAAAGCCGTGCGGTTCTGGAGCCTCGATGATCCCTCGCTGCACCAGGCGATGTATCAGTTCGATGACGAGGCCAGGCTCGCGGCGATGCTGAAAGGTGACGCGCTGCAAAAGCTCGTCGCCGATTTCAACCGCGACTGGCCCGACGTGAAGCGTACGCGCGAGACGCTGGTGCTGGCGCAGGAGTTTGTGAAGTAGCGAAGTCCTGTAGCCCGGATGGAGCGCAGCGCAATCCGGGGTCTTCGCCCCAAGCACGAATCCCGGATTGCGCTCCATCCGGGCTACGAATTCGCCATGTCGCTTCGCGTGTGAATGCGAACCCACGATTCAGCCTTGGTTGATTCAGCCTTGGTTCATGTCGTGAACGCGACACTTCCTCTGCATCACTTGCTCGGTAGCCTAGAGGGATATGTCATGGAGCGTCGGAACTTTTTGAAACTTGCATTGGGGGTGACGGCGGGCGCCGCGGCCTTCGCCGCGACGGCGCAGGCCG
>NZ_JALBHA010000311.1:0-7817 GCF_023006445.1 Bradyrhizobium sp. SHOUNA76 | reverse complement strand
CGTTGACCGGCGGACCGACTGCGCGGCTCCGACAGGCGCGGGCCATCGCCGGACTGCGGCACTAAGCGTTGGTCGTTCCCATCCTCTGCAGGCCACGCGGCCTCCTGCCGCTCCGCCTCCTGCGGCCAGGATCGTCGCTTCCGGGCACCCGCTACTGTCATCCGCCGCGCCATTTCTCCCGCCGAACCCGCCAGCCTCGTACTCACAAAGACTAATATATATCGTAATCCGATATGTTTTCACGTGATAATTTTCGTCGTTCGACCAAAGGCGAAATTGACAGAAGGTGTTCACAAGCAATGTTTACGTCCAGGAGCTACACGCGGATGTGACGTGCCCGGTGCAGGCAGGCCCTCGAGGCCGGCTGCCGCCGGACAGGTCGTGTTGTGCCTGCAAACAAGAACGACATTCGGAGGAAACGATCATGACTGACGATCTCGTCCGCCGCGGCCTCTCGCGCCGCGGCTTGCTCCAGACCACCGCGGGTCTCATCGGCGGCTCGGTGCTGCCGGCGATGCCGGCCTTTGCCGAAGACAAGCCGATCGGCACGTATCCCGCGGGCGTTTCGGGCTCCACCGCCTTCATCGGCATCTCGGTGCCGCGCACGGGAACCTATGCCGTTCAGGGCGAGGACGAGCTCAAGGGCTATCAACTCGCGATCGAGCACATCAACAGCGGTCACGACCTGATCAAGAAGATCTCGCCGAAGACCAGCAAGGGCGTGCTCGGCAAGGAGCTCAAGTTTGGCGTCGCGGATTCCGCGGCCAAACCGAACGAGGCGGTGCAGGCGCAGCAACGCTTCATCAGCGAGAACAAGGCGATCATGATCACCGGCGGCACGTCCAGCGCGGTCGCGGTCGCGCTCAACAAGCTCGCCCAGCGCGAGAAGGTGATCTTCGTGTGCGGCATCTCGGGCTCGAACGACACCACCGGCAAGGACTGCGTCCGCTACGGCTTCCGTCAGAACTTCTTCGGCCAGACCGCCGCGGCGGCGATCGGCCCCGTCATGGTCAAGGAATTCGGCAAGGGCAAGAAGGCCGCGTACCTCACGCCGGACTACACCTACGGTCACACCGTCACCAAGTCGATGCAGGACTTCCTTGCGACCGCCGGCTGGACCACCGTGACCAACCAGGTTGCGCCGCTCGGTGCGCCCGACTACTCCTCGTATCTTCTGAACGTCGCGAATTCCGGCGCCGACGTGCTGATCAATGTCAACTGGGGCCACGACGCGGTGCTGTCGACCCAGCAGGCCAAGCAATTCGGCGTCCTCGACAAGATGAAGCTGGTGGTCCCGTATCAGGTGCCGTTCATCGCGCGCGAGACCGGCGGCTTGATGCAGGGTGTCTACGCCGCCACCGACTATTGGTGGACGATCGAGGACAAATTCCCGCTGGCCAAGATGTTCAACGAGGCCTTCGAGAAGAAGTACGGCTACAAGCCGGAATGGGGCGCCGAGAATGCTTATGTCAGCTTCGCGCACTGGGCCCGCATGTGCGAGCAGGCCGGCAGCTTCAACCCGCCCGATGTGATCAAGGCCTATGAGAAGGGCGAGACGATCCCCTCGCTCGTCGGCGACGTGCATTACCGTCCCGAAGACCATCAATGCATCCGTCCCGTCCTGATCGTGAAGGGCAAGATGCAGAAGGACATGAAGAACAAGGAAGACTGGTACGACGTGGTCGAGGTCGTCCCCGGTGAAGGCCTGATGCAGAAGCCGGACGCCTTCGGCTGCCATCCCGGCGACTACAGCTGAGCCCGCTCTAACCCTTGTGACGCCGCGGGCTGCCCTCTGCTCCTGCGGCGTCACCTTTTTGACGCGCCGCGGCGCGTCGCAACAGTGACCCGTCATGATCAGTTGGCCCAACCTCGTTTCGCAGCTCTTCAACGGGCTGGCGCTCGGCGCACTGCTCGCGCTGATCAGCTCCGGTCTGACCATCATCTACGGCACGCTCGGCGTGCTCAACCTCGCGCACGGCGCGATGTTCATGATCGGCGGCTATGCCGGCTTCGTCGCCTACCAGTATACGGAATCGTTCGTCCTCGCCGTCATCGCGGGGTCGCTGTTCGTGATGCTGCTCGGCGTGCTCATGGAGCGCGTCATCATCCGCCATTTCTATCATCGCCCGCACGAGGATCAGTTGCTGGTGACCTTCGGGCTCGGCATCTGTTTCGTCGAGCTCGTGCGCCTGATCTTCTCGAGCCAGTCGCAGCTGG
The DNA here is from genome assembly GCF_023006445.1 of Bradyrhizobium sp. SHOUNA76. Lineage (NCBI taxonomy): Bacteria > Pseudomonadati > Pseudomonadota > Alphaproteobacteria > Hyphomicrobiales > Nitrobacteraceae > Bradyrhizobium > Bradyrhizobium sp. SHOUNA76. Next base: position 5,600 of record NZ_JALBHA010000311.1, on the reverse strand, counting down.
TGCCGCCGCCGGCGTTGTTCCAGGGCATCACCAATCTCGGCTTCATGTTCTATCCGACCTATCGCCTCGCCGTGGTCGGCATCGTCGCGGTCGCGCTCGGCGCGCTGTTCATCATCCTCTACCGGACCCGGCTCGGCATGATCGTGCGCGCCGGCATCGAGGACTCGGTGATGGTCGATTCGCTCGGCATCAACGTCTACCGCGTCTTCATGGTCGTGTTCGGCATCGGTGCGATGGCCGCCGGCTTTGCCGGCATCATCAACGCGCCGGTGGTCTCGCTGACACCGGGCATCGGTGACGACATCCTGGTCCAGACCTTCGTGGTGGTAGTGATCGGCGGCGTCGGCTCGTTCCCCGGCGCGATCCTCGGCGGACTGATCGCCGGCGAGATCATCAGCGTCACCTCCATGTTCAACCCCGGCTACGCCTATGTGATGCTGTTTGCGGTCATGACGCTCGTACTCGTGGTGCGACCGCATGGCCTGCTCGGCGTCCAGGGCCGCGAGTAAGTAATTTCGTGATGCTCAAGCAACGCCCATTCCTGATCGAGACGCTGACGGCCATCGGCCTGATCGTGGCTCCCTTTGTGCTGCCCCATCTCGGCTTCGCGCCGAACACCGTGAACCGGATCCTGGTCTGGGGCCTGTTCGGGCTCGGCTTCGACATCCTGTTCGGCTTCACGGGGTTGTTGTCGTTCGGCCAATCCGCCTTCTATGGCACCGGCGGCTTCGTCGCGGCCTATCTCCTGACGCGCGCCGGCTTCGGCAACGTGCTGGGTGCGCTGATCATCGGCATGATCGCGGCCGCCGCGACCGGCTACCTCGTCGGCCTGATCGCGCTGCGCCGGACCGGCATCTATTTCGCCATGATCACCGTGGCGATCGCACAGGTGTTCTTCTTCGTCGAGTTCAATCCGCTCTCGGATTTCACCGGCGGCGAGAACGGCCTGCCCGGCGTGCCGACGCCGAGCTTCAATCTCGGCTTCACCACCATCCACTTCACCAATGGCTGGTCGCTCTATCAGTTCATCGCGCTGTGCTACCTTGTCGGCGTCATCATCGCGCTCAGGATCGTACGCTCGCCGGTCGGGGCGATCTTGAGCGCGATCCGGGACAATCCGCTGCGCGCCACGGCGGTCGGCCACAACATCCACGGCTACAAGCTGACTGCTTTCGTGATCGCAGCCGCCTACGCGGGGTTTGCCGGCGGCCTGCTTGGTGTGCTCCAGGCCTTCATGCCGCCCGACGCGTTCACCTTCGAGACCTCCGGCCAGCTGGTGATGCAGACCGCGATCGGCGGCAGGGGCACGCTGTTCGGGCCGCTGGTCGGTGCGGCGGTCTGGCTCTTCCTGCAGGATTTCCTGCAGGCCGCGCTCGGGCTCGGAGCGGCCTGGAAGCTGGTGCTCGGTGTCGTGTTCGTGCTGCTGGTCTGCTTCCTGCGCGGCGGCATCGTCGGAGGCATTGCAGATCTCTATCGCCTCGCCTCCGGCAAGCGTAAGCGGACGGAAGCAGAGACTGAACAGGAGGCTGCGGACGCCGCGGCGACACAGCAATCCGCACCAGCGCCGATGCAGGCCAAGGAGGTCGAGCATCCCGCCTATTCCGGACCGATCCTGAAGGCCACCGGCCTCACCAAGCGCTATGGCGGCCTCGTTGCCAACAGCGACATCGATTTCAGCGTCAATCAGGGTGAACTGCGCGGCATCATCGGCCCCAACGGCGCCGGCAAGTCGACCTTCTTCAAGATGCTGACCTGCGAGATCGCGCCGACATCGGGCCAGATTGTGTTCGAGGGCCGCGACATCACGGGATTGAAGGTCACCGAGGTTTGCCAGCTCGGGCTCACCAAGAGCTACCAGGTCAACCAGCTCTTCACTGGCCTTACCGTTCGCCAGAACCTGACGATCGCCGCGCTGGCCGAGCTGCGCGGGAAGTTCCGGCTCGATCTGTTCCGCAAGCTCTCCGGCGTCAAGGGCCTGACGGAGCAAGTCGAGCACACGCTGGCACTGGTCAACCTGACCCGCCGCGCCGACACGCCCGTGTCCGAACTGGCCTATGGCGAGAAACGCAGGCTGGAGATCGGGCTTGCGCTCGCGACCTCACCGCGCCTCTTGCTGCTCGACGAGCCGCTCGCCGGCATGAGCCCGCGCGAGCGCGTCGAGACCGTCAAGCTGCTCAAGTCGATCGCGCGCGGGCGCACCATGATCATCATCGACCACGACATGGACTCCCTGTTCGAGCTGGCCGAGCGCGTCACCGTGCTTCAGGAAGGCCGCGTGCTGGTCTCCGGCACGCCCGAAGAAATCAAGACCAACGCCGCGGTGCAGGAAGCCTATCTCGGCGGCGTTCACGGAGAGATCGCCGCATGAGCCTGATCGAGGTCAACGGCCTGAACAGCTATTACGGGGACTCCCACATCCTGTTCGACGTCGCCATGCGCGTCGAGCGCCACGAGGTGGTGGCACTGCTCGGCCGCAACGGCGCCGGCAAGAGCACCACCCTGAAGAGCCTGATGGGCGTCGTAACCCCGCGCAGCGGCAGCGTGAAATTCGACGGCATCGACATCGCCGGACGCAGGAGCCACAAGATCGCGCTGGCCGGCATGCAGCTCGTGCACGAGGAGCGCCGCATCTTCGGCAGCCTGTCGGTGGAGGAGAACATCACCCTTGCAGGGATCACCGCACCGAAACGATGGCCGCTCGGCCGCATCTACGAGATGTTTCCCCGGCTGAAGGAGCGTCGTAACAACCGCGGCACCGAGCTCTCCGGCGGCGAGCAGCAGATGCTCGCGATCGCGCGGGCGCTGGTGCGCGATCCCAAAATCGTGCTGCTGGACGAGCCGTTCGAGGGCCTTGCGCCTGTGATCGTCCAGGATCTCGTCAAGGCCTGCCGCGAGCTGGCGGCCGCCGGCCAGACCATCGTGCTGGTGGAGCAGAATCTGGCGGCGACGCTGGCGCTGGCGAGCCGGATCTACATCATCAACAACGGCCACATCGTGCATGAGGGGCCGGCGCTGGAGCTGAAGGCCCAGCCGGAACTGCTGCAGCGCTATCTCGGCGTTTGATCAGCCAGCAAGCGCCGCGGCCATCCGTTTGGCGTGGTCGGCGAGCACGGCCATGTCTTCCTTGCGCGTCTGCGCCGGCAATAGCTCGATGCCGGACCTGACCGGCATGACGTGCATGTGCAGGTGAAGGACCACCTGCCCGCTGGCTGGTTCGCTGAACTGCTGCAGGATGATGCCCTCGGCATCGAACGCCCTCATCGCCGCAATCGCGATCCGCTTGGCGGTTCTCGCGACTGCGGCGAGATCGTCATCGGCGATATCCAGGATGCCGCGCGCCGGCGCGCGGGGAATGACCAGCGTGTGTCCGGGCGAGCGCGGCATGATGTCGAGGAAGGCGAAGCTGCGATCGTCCCTGAAGACCTCGAAGCAGGGAATCTCGCCGCGCAGGATCTTTGCGAAGACGTTCTGGTCGTCATAGGCCGTCACGGATCCCCCTCCCTCGCTGCGAAGCGCGATCAAACGCGCTCGTTTCCGTTGACGCAAGCAAGCCTGCCGATCTATCCACGATGCTGGGCAGGATGGTTCCATTGACGACAGGCTTCGATCCGGGAAACAGCATAGAGAGTGCGCGGCGCGCCCTCACCGCGCGGCTGCAATCGGCCGGCATCGAGGAACCCGCGCTTGATGCGCGCCTGCTCGTCGGCGCTGCCCTGGAGCTCGATCTGACCGGCCTGATGACGCAGGCGGCACGACAACTCACGCCTGGGGAGACCGCGCGCCTCGAACGATACGCCGAGCGCCGGCTGGCACATGAGCCGGTCGCCCGCATTCTCGGCGCGCGGGATTTCTGGGGCATGCCGTTCCGGCTGTCCGAGGCGACGCTGGTGCCACGGCCGGACACCGAGACCGTTGTCGAGCTGGCGCTCGAGATTTTTCGCGAGCTCACGATATCGGGACAACGCCCGCGAATCGCGGATATCGGTGTCGGATCAGGCGCCATCCTGCTCGCGCTGCTGCACGAAATTCCCGACGCGTTTGGCGTCGGCACCGATGTTAGCCTGACGGCGCTCAATACGGCACGCGACAATGCGGCCGCTCTCGGCCTCACCGGCCGCGCCGGCTTCGTCGCCTGCTCCTACGCGTCGGCACTGGGCGGCCCGTTCGACCTCATCGTGTCGAACCCGCCCTATATCCCCTCGGCCGAAATTCCGACATTGAGCATCGAGGTGCGCGAGCACGATCCGCATTTGGCGCTCGACGGCGGCAATGACGGCTATGACGCCTACCGCGCCCTGATCCCGCAGGCGAGCGAGCGTCTCGCCCCCGGCGGAGCGCTGATCGTCGAGGCTGGCCAGGGCCAGGCGAGAAATATTGAAACCCTTATGGCGGCTGCGGGGTTAATGGTGGGCAGGCCACCCAAGGCCGACCTGGCGGGCATTCCGCGGGCCGTTTCGGCCCGAAAAATGCCTCCATAAAAGCCGGATTGGCCTGCAAAAAGCTCTTGGAATATCCCTTGGGAACGACTACGTTCCGGTCAACACATCGGTGCCGGCCCCGTAGACCTACGGGCGAAAGCCGGGCTCTCGGGCGAGAGCTTTACTGATATAGGTTCCAAGCCGCAGGTCCTGTGAAGCGCGATAGCCAGTGGAGCTACGCTGCTCTCCGACCGCAAAGTGAACGAAAGCCTGATATTGCGCTTGAAGACTTACGCGAGAAAGCTGGGCTTGTTTCGGCAGGCGAAATGAATGGGTTCGCTGGCGATCAATGCTGGCGGGTGGGGAAACGCGTCTTGTTGAGCGCGACGGTCGACGAACATCGGCAGGGATCAATCCGCTTGCGCGCGGTGCGCGTGAGCGATGTGAACCGCTGTCACCAGGTCACTCCTAGCAATCAGTAATGCGTGCAACCTTTAGGGCTGGAATTAAAGGCAGGACATGAGAAACGGTCAGAACAAGCAGCGGATGCGCAACCGCAACAACAACAATAACAACAACAACCGGCGCAGCCAGAACCCGATGACCCGGGTCTACGAGTCCAACGGACCCGACATCAAGATCCGCGGCACCGCCTCGCACATCGCTGAAAAGTATCTCCAGCTCGCGCGCGACGCGCGCTCCTCCGGCGATCCCGTTGCGGCCGAGAACTACTACCAGCATGCCGAGCATTATTTCCGCCTGATCGCGGCGGCCCAGGAGCAGTTCCGCCAGAACCAGCAGCCGCGCGGTGACGAGCCGGTCAGCAGCAATAGCGACGACGGCGAAGACGACGGCGAGAATTTCTCGAATTTCGGCCAGGAGCCGGGCTTCGTCCCGCAGCCGCCGCAGCAATCTTTCGTGCGCGAGCGCGACGGCCAGCGCGATCATCACCAGCGTGATCATCAGCAACGCGACAACCAGCAGCCCTTTCAGCGTGACAACCAGCAGCCGCGCGAGCACCGCGAGCGCGACCATCGTCCGCAGCCGCAATATCAGCCGCAGCCGCTACCCGCGAACCAGCCGCAGCCCGTCATCGCCGATGCCGGCAGCGTCGATCGCCTGCCGTCCTTCATCACCGGCGCGCAGCCGCAAGTGAATGCCGGCGCGAATGGCGGCCAAGCC
>NZ_JALBHA010000310.1:0-7846 GCF_023006445.1 Bradyrhizobium sp. SHOUNA76 | reverse complement strand
ATGACACCGACCCGGCGTGGCGCGCCACCGCGCTCGCCCGGGTGCCGGCGGGTTAAGGGGCCGGCACCGCCTATCGCACCGAAGGTGCGACCGGCTATCTTGCCGTCTATCCCGAGACATCGAACGATCCGAAAACACCGGCCAGCGTGTTCGCCGCGCGTCAGAGCCTCGTGGTCACGCTGACACCGGATGCGACACGCGCGGTCTCAGCCGAATTGACGCCGCGCGCCGAGCCGGCCCCTGACGACGACGACAGCGATTTCGCAAAGCTGCACGCCGATCTCGCGGCAAAGCGCACAACGCTGCCCGAGGGCACCGAACCCTGCGCTCTCGGCGCCTGGTCGATCGACAAGGATCCTAGCGGCCTCAACGTGCGCGCCGAGCCGTCGGTGAAAGCGCGCGTGCTCGGCACGCTGCCGCCGCCCTATCAGCTCAAACTCGGCGGCGCCGAGAACACGCCCGAGGGCGGCTGGCTCACCGAATTCCGTATCATCGGCTTCAAGAGCGGCTGGTTTCTGATCGAAGGCGCGAAGCCGCCGGGCAAGGACTACGAGGACGACAAGAAATATCCACGTAGCGCGCCAAAACCCTATGCCGGGCGCGGCTGGGTCGCGGCCAACAAGGTTGGCGCCAGCTTTGCCAACGGCTACACGCGCGCCGGCGGACTTTTCCAGGCGCCCTTCGTCGACGCCAAATGGATGCCCGCCCAGCGCGAACTCGGCGGCCCGATCGACGGCGACGGCGGGCCGAAGCGCCTTCTCGCCTGCAGCGGATATTGGGGCCTGGTCGAGAGCCATGACGGCGTGCGCGGCTGGTGGCGCTCGCTGTGCTCCAACCAGGTCACGAATTGCAGTTAGTGAAATAAAGCGATCACGCCCCGCTCTCGTGTCCCGGACGCGACGCGGCACGCAGTGACGCGGCGCAGAGCCGGGACCCATGCCGCTACGATGGACCCCGGATCAGCAGCGCAGCATCAGTGGCACGCCGCCTCAGCCCAGATTCAACTCCTTGAAGAAGTCGTTCCCCTTGTCGTCGACGATGATGAACGCCGGGAAGTCGACGACTTCGATGCGCCAGATCGCTTCCATGCCGAGCTCGGGATATTCGAGCACCTCGACCTTCTTGATGCAGTGCTCGGCGAGGTTCGCCGCGGCGCCGCCGATCGAGCCGAGATAGAAGCCGCCGTACTTCTTGCAGGCCTCGCGCACGGCGGGGGCACGGTTGCCCTTGGCCACCATCACCATGGAGCCGCCGCCAGCCTGGAACTGGTCGACGAAGGAATCCATGCGGCCCGCAGTGGTCGGACCGAACGCGCCGGAGGCGTAGCCCTCGGGCGTCTTGGCGGGACCGGCGTAGTAGACCGGATGGTTCTTGAAATAGTCCGGCAGCGGCTCGCCCCTCTCCAGCCGCTCGCGCAGCTTGGCGTGGGCGCTATCGCGCGCGACGATCATGGTGCCGGTCATCGAGACGCGCGTCTTGATCGGATGCTTCGAGAACGTCGCCAGGATGTCCTTCATCGGCTGGTTGAGGTCGATCTTGACGACCTCGCCGCCGAGGGCCTCTTCGACCTCAGGCAGATATTGCGCCGGGTTGTGCTCGAGCTCTTCAAGATAGACGCCGTCCTTTGTGATCTTGCCGAGCACCTGACGGTCGGCCGAGCAGGACACGCCAAGCCCGATCGGGAGCGATGCGCCGTGACGCGGCATGCGGATCACGCGCACGTCGTGGCAGAAATATTTGCCGCCGAACTGCGCGCCGACGCCGAGCGACTGCGTCATCTTGTGGATTTCCTTCTCCATCTCGACGTCACGGAAAGCGTTGCCGTCGGGCGAGCCGTGGGTCGGCAGCGCATCGAGATAGCGCGCGGAGGCGAGCTTCACCGTCTTCATGCACAGCTCCGCCGAGGTGCCGCCGATCACGATGGCGAGGTGATAGGGCGGGCACGCTGCGGTGCCGAGGGTGAGGATCTTCTCCTTCAGGAAGGCAAGCAGCCGGTCCTTGGTCAAGACCGAGGGCGTAGCTTGAAACAGGAAGCTCTTGTTGGCGGAGCCGCCGCCCTTGGCCATGAACATGAACTTGTAGGCGTCATCGCCCTCGGCGTAGATCTCGCATTGCGCCGGCATGTTGTTGGCGGTGTTCTTCTCCTCGTACATCGAGAGCGGCGCCACTTGCGAATAGCGCAGATTGCGGCGCAGGTAAGCATCGCGCGCACCTTCCGACAGCGCCGCCTCGTCGTCGCCGTCGGTGATGACGTTGCAGCCCTTCTTGCCCATGATGATCGCGGTGCCGGTGTCCTGGCACATCGGCAGCACGCCGCCGGCGGCGATGTTGGCGTTCTTCAAAAAGTCCAGCGCGACAAACTTGTCGTTGGGGCTCGCCTCGCCGTCCTCCAGGATGGCGCGGAGCTGCTTCAGGTGGCCCGGCCGCAGGTAATGATTGATGTCGCCGAAAGCCGCCTCCGACAGCGCGCGCAGCGCCTCGCGCGACACCACCAGCATGTCCTTGCCCAGGACCTTCTCGACCCGCACGCCCTCGGCCGTGATCTTCTTGTAGGGCGTCTCGTCCTTGCCCAGCGGGAACAGCGGGGTGTGCTTGTAGGGCGGAACGGGCTTGGACGGGTCGGGAAAGGCGGTGGGAGCGTTCATGGGGCGAATCTCGGGGTTTGGGGCCACGCGCGGGCCCTCGCGTAGAAGCGTTCTAAGCCCATTTTGGACGGAAAAGGAAGGGACCGGTACGCATGAGAGAGGGCGGCCAGGGCCTGGGAAGGCATTGGCGCAGCACGTGGAAAGGCCAGGCCCGACCCTTGCGCTTCGCGCCCGACGACGGTTGAATGCGCGCCCTAAGGGGCTTTTCATCATGACATTGAAACTGAACGTCCGCGGCGCGATCCTGGTCGCCGCCGCCATCACCGGCCTTGTGACCCTCGCCTCGCCCGCGCGCGCCGACCGCTGCGACGACAGCGCCAAGGAGCTGGCGAACCAGGTCGATCGGCTCAAGGTGAATTTCCGGGCCGCGAACACCGTCTATCTGACGCACCCGGCGGCCAAGGAGCTGTCCGTCGGCTGCCGCGGCGACAAATATTCCATCGAGCTCTATGCCAAAGGTGATCGCAAGCCCACGCCGGAGTTTTATGCGCTGGTCGGGTCGATGGCGGCGATCGTCTTCACCGTGACGAAGGACGACACCACGACGGGCGCAACGCGCTGCCTGAAGCGGATGGGCCTGTTGCGCGGCGACAAGATCAGCATGCGCTATCGGCGGCTCAACATGGAATGCACCCGCACCAAGAAGGATGCGTCGATCGCCATCACGCGCGGCAAGGACGAATAGGCCGGGGACCGCCGTCGTTCTTGCTGCGGATACCGTGCACGTGTGGCGCGACGCAGCTCGCCAAGGACTCCGTCATTGCGAGCGAAGCGAAGCAATCCAGAAATCTCTCCGCGGATGGATTCTGGATTGCTTCGTCGCAACCGCTCCTCGCAATGACGAGGAGAGGTTCGTGGATCGCCCTCATACAGCGTGGATGAGGAGCAATCACAGCGCACCTCACCTGACCAGATCCCTCGCATTTTAACGATTGCCTTGAAGGAATTTTCGCTCCTCGCAGCGCAGGTTGAATTGCTTCCATGTGTGAGGATTTGCGGATGAAGGTTTCTACCGTTGCGCCGCCGCCGATCGCGATCGTGGTTCCGAGCTACGACACGACCAAGCAGCAGGACGATCAGACCAAGACCAAGGACGCCGACCCGACCTACAAGCCGCAGCCGCCCGCGCCGCTGCCGCCGGGTCAGGGCACGCGGATCGATCAGCTCGCCTGATCGATCCTTTCGAAGACGGATCGCCCAATTCGGTCGATCCGGCCTGTTGCGCGTCCGGCCGCATCGTTGCCGGGTAGCGAGATCAATATCATGCGCGCCCCGGGGCCCTGCCGCATGATCGCAAGACTGCCGTTTGCCGAACACGATCTTAGGCGTCGCCACGGGCGCGCGGCTGGTCGCGCTTGCGCGAACGTTGCACTGGCTCTCCGCATTCCCTGCTGCACCCGGCCTGCCTCAGCGTTCCGCACATTCCGCCACGCCTCGGCAATTTCCCCTTTCGGGCACACTGACGCCGAGCTGCGCGTCTTCCTGTCCATTGTCGAGATCGGCGGGGTTCCTGACGTGGCCAGAAGCATGGGCCTCGCCGAAACGACGATCAAGACCCATCTCGCCCGGACCTTCGCCAAGACGGGAACCCAACGACAAGCGGATCTGGTTCGGCTCGTGGCGGCCTTTACGCCATCGATCAAGGTCTGACCGCAATCGCTGTCGCGCCCCGGCCGCATGTTTGCCGGAAACAAATGCGATCAATGCACCGGCGTGGGATAGAACAAGATCGACAATGATCGCCAAACTGCTGCTGCAGAACACGATCACCACCATCGCGATGGGCGCGCTGCTGTTCGCATCCGCAGGGACCTTGCGCTGGCCCTCGGCCTGGGTGTTCCTCGCAACATGTATCCTGCTCGGCCCGCTCTGCGGCTGGTGGCTCTACCGGATCGATCCGGCGTTGCTCGCCGAGCGTCTGCGGCCGGTCCTGCAGAAGGACCAGCCCGCCGCGGATAAGGTGTTCATGAGCGTCTTCGTCGTTGCGATGCTGGCCTGGCTGGTGCTGATAGGCGTCGACCGGCGCATGCAATGGTCCGACATGCCGGTCGCGTTGCAGGCAGTCGGCTTCGCGCTGTTCCTGCTCTCGACGCTGTTCACACTCTGGGTGTTCCGCGAGAACTCGTTCGCTGCCCCCGTGGTGAAGCTGCAAGCCGAGCGCGCGCAGCGCGTGATCTCGAGCGGCCCCTACGCCCATGTGCGTCATCCCATGTATAGCGGCATGATCCTGTTCTTTGCCGGCGTGCCGCTGCTGCTGGGCTCGTGGTGGGGACTTCTGATGGTCCCGATGCTGGTCCTCTTGTTCGCGATCCGCATCGGCATAGAGGAACGCACCTTGCGCGAGGGCCTGCAGGGCTATGCCGACTACGCCGCACGAGTGCGCTATCGCCTGGTGCCAGGCGTCTGGTGAGAGCGCCCCGCTCTCCCGTGCACCTCACAGAAAATCGCGCCGCCTCCTCCGATCGACTGACGTCGCAGCAAGTGAACCTCGCTAGAGGAACCCGCACCGACGCAACGGGAGACGACGATGTTCTGCAAGCCCCCCTGCCCCGAGGAGCATGACCTCTCTCCCGTCCGCGATGATTCAAACAATCGGTCTGCGCCGCAGCGTTCGCAAGCGCGCGCCGGCCACGATGCGCTCGGGCGATTGATCGCGCCCGAAGCGGCCGGTCCGGAACGGGGGCTGCCGCCAGCCTCCCTCCGGACCGGCTAGAGTTTCTTGTCTTCGCGTTTTCTTGACGCGAACCGGTATCCACTTCGCTCGAAAACGCTCTAGCCATCCAACTCGCGATAGCGGCGAAAAATGCCCTGCTCGTTGAAGGGAATGCGGCGCCGGCTTTCCCGATAGGCCTTGATGTTCGGCCGCGCAGCGACCCGATCATGCAGGCTGACGAGGCCCGGAATGTCTGTCTCGAACGCCGTCATGCGCTTGGGGAAGGCATAGCGCAGCCCCGCGACGATCTGGAACAACGACAGATCGACATAGGTCAGCCTGCGGCCGGTGACATAGGCGCCGCCATTCTCGTTGAGAAGCTGCTCGAAATAGCCGAGATATTTCGGCACGCGCTCGCTCCAGAAATCGGCGGTGCGCTTCTTCGCCGGCGGCTTCTGGTCCTCGTAATAGAGCGAGGGCCCGAGCGGATGATGGGTGTCGTGGATTTCGACCACGAGGTCGGTGATGGTGAGCTGAAGCTGGTGCACCCAGAGCCGGCCGGCCTCCGTCTTGGGCGCGAGCCCATGACGGGCGCCGAGATAGAGCAGGATATTGGCGGTCTGGCCGATGACGAGCTTGCCCGCTTTCAGGAACGGCGGCGCAAAGGGCGTCGTACCCTTTTTCGCGTCCATCATCTTCATCATCGCAGCCGTCCCGCGCGCTCCACGCGCGACGTCCGCATAAGCGGCTCCCGCCTCCTCCAGCGCCAGCCGCACGTATTCGCCGCGGCCCTGGATCTCGGGCCAGTAGTAGAGCTCGTATTTCATGAGAGAGGTCCGTGAACGTGAACGCGTACGGACCAATGTAGCATGCGGCTCGGGGTTCCGTCAGAGTGAGACGGAGCGTTCGCGCAACCCGCTCGTCATTGCGAGCGCAAGCGAAGCAATCCAGACTGCCTCTGCGGAAAGACTCTGGATTGCTTCGTCGCTTCGCTCCTCGCAATGACGAGCGGAAAGAGCTTCGCGCCCTTAACTCAATTCGCGGCAAAACAATACAGCAAGCCGTCGCCGCCGGTGCTCTTCAGATCGGCCTGCGAGCAGCCGCCCTCGGGACCGCGCGAGGGATGCGAGCTATTCCAGGACTTCGACGGTTCGTCGTCGCGCAGACCTCGCCGATCGGCATGGCCGACGACCGCGGCGCCTTGCGTGCTCGACGTCCAGTTCTTGCAGGTCTTGTCGTCACCGGCCGCGAACGCGGTGCCGTCGGGTTGCGTTCCCGTCAGGACGTCGTGCCGGTTCGGCGTATCGCCGGCGCCGTTGATGACCTCCCCTTTCTCACTGAGCGCCGTCTGCTTGGTGAGGTTGTTGGCCGCGCCGTGCAGTTCGGCAACATCCTTGGCAATCACCGTGCCCTTGGCGTTCTGCCACGGTCCCTTGCCGATGCGGTCCTTGGCATTGACGGCCGGTTTGCCGTCGGCGGCCTGCGTCGAGAGATAGGCGCGCCAGGTCTTGGTGCCGGCGCCGCCGGCCTGCGCAAGCTTCTGGCATTGTGCGTCGGCTCCCTCGAGCCCGCCGAGATCGGCGCCCTTGCCCGGACCGCTGGAGGTCACGAAGAACGTCATGTCGGCCGACTGCGCTTGCGCCGATGGCGTCGCCAGCAAGGCCATTGCGAGCGCAAGGCCTGAAATCGTCACGGTTCTCTCGATGCGGATCACGTTGTCCTCCCGTTGTGCTTGTCGTTGGCCGCCTGATTCAACCCGAGCCGCGCCTGCTTATTCCGATGCGGCGATACCAGACGCCGAAAAGAAAAAGGCGCCGTGCGGAAGCACGACGCCTTGGTTTCACATTCCGCGAGCGATCAGTTGGTCTGCTGGATCGCCGACAATTCCCAGCCGTTGCCGGGCCGCCGGGCAAACGTCCAGACCTCGGTGACTTCGCCCGGCTGCTCGCTGCCGGCGACGACCGTGCCGCTGTTGCGCTCCAGCGTCTTGTCGGTGAGCGCAAAGCGCAGCGCCACCGTGGCGTAGTCGGTCTCGCCTTCGCGCCAGGCTTCGGCGAGGTCGCCCTGCAGAAGCTTGACGTCGGTCACCTTGTTGACGACGTTGCGCGCGCGGTTCTGGGCGAGGTCCTGCTCGAAATAGGAGACCATCTCCGGCGTCGCGAGCGTGTGCAGCTTGGCCACGTCCTCGTTCGACCAGGCGGCCTGGATATCGCCGAGCAGGCGCTCGAACGATTCGTAATCGTCCGGCTTGATCTCGAGCGGCGCGTTGTTGGCGTTGGCGCCAAAGCCGAAGCCACCAAGTCCGCCACCGAGGCCGCTGCGCTGGTTCGGCTGCGGTCCGGAAGCTGCGCCTGAGTCGGCATTGGCATAAGCCGCCTGCGGCGTGTGACGGCGCTGCCACCAGGACATTGCCAGCCGCACCACCAGCACCACCAGCACGATCTGGATGATCAGGCCCAGGATCGAGGACAGGCCGCCGAGGCCGCCGAACAGGCCGCCGCCGAACAGCATGCCGAGCAGGCCGGCGCCGAGGAAGCCAGCCGCCAGG
>NZ_JALBHA010000030.1:0-33573 GCF_023006445.1 Bradyrhizobium sp. SHOUNA76 | reverse complement strand
CCCCAGCGTGGCGGCGGCACGCTCGGCGGCGACCTCATCGAAGGTCTGGCCGGTCGCGGCGAGAATCGCATCGCGCCTGGTGACGTCCTGCCACCGGCGGATTGTGGCGTCGACGTATAGCGGATCGATCTCCAGCCCACAGGCCTTGCGGCCGACGCGCTCCGCGGCGAGCAGGCTGGTGCCAGATCCCAGGAAGGGATCAACGACGAGGTCGCCGCGCCGCGTGCAGTCCTTGATCGCATCCGCGATCAAGGCGACCGGCTTCACCGTGGGATGCACCGTGAGATCGTCGAGGCGGCCTTGGCGGAAGGTGTTGACGCCCGCATACGTCCACACGTTGGAGCGGTTGCGGCCATGGCGGCCGAGCTCGACATTGTTGAGGTGCGGCTCATCGCCGTTCTTGTAGATGAAGATCAGCTCGTGCTGGGAGCGGTAGAAGCTGCCTTGGCCGGCGTTGCTTTTGTTCCAAACCACCAGGTTCTGCAGCGGACCAAAGACCGCATGGCCGGCGGCATGCATTTCGCCAAGGTGACGCCAGTCAATGAAGATGTAGTGCATTGACCCGTCGTGCGAGAATTTGACGGCCAATCCCATCCAGCTGGTGAGAAAATCGGTAAACTTGGGCGATGACATTTCCCCGGACCCCACCGCAAACTCGCGGTGCTTGATCTTGCCGCGGCCGAGCGTCGTCGCGATGCGAAGGTTGTAGGGTGTATCGGCGAATATCATGGCCGCGCGATCGGGTCCCATGAGCGCCGCCCAATCCGCTTGTTGACAGGCATCGCCACACAGCACGCGATGCGCACCAAGCTGCCACAGCTCGCCCCTGCGGCTGATCGGCTGCTCGCCGATCGTGCAGGACGCGTCAGCTGAATCATGTTCCGAGTTGCCGAAATCGAGCATCAATCCGTCAATTTCGGCCGGTGCAAACCCGGTGATCTCGAGGCTGAGATTGCATTCTGGTAGCAGGGACGCGAGCTCACCAAGTTCTTCGGCGAGCAGCTTGCGATCCCAGCCTGCGTTCGCTGGAATCTTGTTGTCGGCGAGAGCCAATGCGCGCTTTTCTGCGTCGCTGAGGCCGCGCATCACCAAGACGGGGACCTCCTTCAGTCCAAGCTGCTTGGCCGCCTCCCAGCGGGCATGGCCGCAGATGATCCGCCGATCTGCGTCCACCAGGATCGGGTAGGTAAATCCGAAATGCAGGATCGAATTTGCGACTTGCTTGATTTGCTTCTTGGCGTGGGTTCGTGCGTTCTTGGCAGCTCGCTTGAGATCTCCGGGCGGCAGAAGCTCTAGTTCGCGTTGAACAGCTGGCGACAAGCGAGTGCTTGCCTTGACGACCTCCAAGCCGCCTTCAACGGCGTGTTCGAGGTGCTTAGTTCGCTTACGGGAATTGGAAAGCGCGGTGCGTCTGTTAGGCCGTGGTTTGCAGGTAGCCTCTGTTCGACCGGGCGTCATGTCGAAGCTCCTTGTTGTTGAAGGAGCTAGCGGTATTCAATATTTTTGACGTTTGCATCAAGTCTGATGCCAATCGAATTGTGGCAACAGGGCGCCTCAAACTGCTGCAGCCGATCCGAGGCGCCGCGTTCGACGTGATGTCTGGCTACAGCATAAGGAACTTGTGCAATGTGTCGTCAATCTTTTGCCTGGACGGGACTTTAAGCGCAGGGTCTTGCTTGGCAATGTACCGCAGTATCTCTTTTCGCGGCGGGACCTTCCCTCTGAGGGCCGGCAGTTTGCTGCAATCGAGCGCATCGGAGGGCTGGGCAAAGCGGATGGGGTACGTGTAGCACTCCTGCTCAGCCTTCATCATCGCAATGATATGATGCAGAATACGCCAGTCGAGATCGGTCACGTTATAGGGCAGCAAGGCGGGGACGACCTCGACGGCGCGAAGCAGCGTCCCATCGACAAGCTCAACAGTGCCGCGCCCATCGACGGTCGCGCGGTCTAAGCGAAAGATGTCGAATGTTTCGAGTTCTTGGCTGCCCTCGGGCCGGGCGCGAAATTGCTTGGCGCTCGGCAGCGCGACGAGGGAAATGGTCTGCGCCGCCGCGTTCTCGACAAAGATGCCGACGAGGCCGACAATCTGATTGGACGACAGCCGTAAGCGACCGACGCTGATTTCTACGGTACGCACACGGTCGAAAATGGCATGTTCGGGGAGAACATTGACGGCGTCTGCAATCGAGCGCCGGTTTTCGCATTCCTCCTGTTGCAGCCATTCCAATCGGGCCATGTGCGTCATCCGATGTTCTAGTTGGCCCCCCGTTCTAACGTAAGGCCTTAAGCGCATAACGTTCTACCCGTAGCTTTACGGTCCGGTTGAGACCGGTAGATCGCTGCGCCGCTGCAAAGGCCCGGCATCGGTCGAACGCGGACAGGCGATCTCTCGTGCAAGAGATCGGTGAAATTCGTCAGATAGTCATTTTTTCAGAAATAGCCCCATTTCGCGCCCCATTCGCTTGACTGAGCCGACATGGCGGCGAAGAGCCGCGGCAATTTCCGCCGCGCCGTACCGCCGGCGGATCATCGCCGAAAGTTTCCTGCGTTCGAGGTCGCTCCATTCCTTTGGCTTTGACATGTTCATGGTGGCATCTTCACGCCGGCCCGAGACGGGCGACATTGGGAAATTTACGGGTGCCATCCTGAGTTGTGCAGAGGCCGAGGAGAGCTCTGGGGGGCTGGGGGACTCGTGCATGTCCCACCTGTGGCGGTTGGCCTTCACATCTTTTCAGGAGGGACGGCGGCGCGTTTGATCGCCACGAGCTCCCATGAACCCGCCGCTTACCACGAAAAACACGCCCGCAAATGCGGCTTTACGTGACGTTGCTGCTTGCTGAAGCGCTGCAATCGACCGCAGACCCGCCAGCCGCAGACTCGCCAGCCTCAGAGATCCTCGAACTCGACCCCAATTCGATTGCCACTCGACCAGACGAGGCGGCAACTTCGGACGACGCGATCCTTCTCGAGCATTAGCTTGAACGCGGAGTTCATGTAGCGCCGCGACGGAAGCTCAATTGATGCCCCTTGTTCCGACATGTTGACCACGCGACAGCGTAAGCTGGAGCCGTCGCCTGAAATGTAGGCCACCTCGTCCACATCGATGCGCTCGAGCTTTCGACGGTCTGTCATTCATGCTGTCCGCAATGACCTCAGTCGCCCGATGTGCACCTTGCCTCTAGCAGTTGATATTGTCGCGCGATCTGCGTTGCTAGGTCTGATCGTTCCTTAGCAAGGCTTTTTCTTTGCTCAATCATGTCGTGCCCGTCCCGTTCGAGCACTTCAATCAAGATGGTTTGGCTTTCAATGTTAAGTTGTCTCGCCGAGATGTCTCGCGCGATAGTAGCTAATTCATCATCGCAATGCTGAGGCATGGCAGTCTCTTGGCTGGCCTGTCGGCGAGGACAGCTGCATCCTAGCTCGCCTTAGCTGCCAAACCGTTACCTGACGGTGCAGTCGCTCAGCATCACCAATACCGACACTCTGGGCGTCATGATGAAGCGCTTGCACAACCGCACCCCGAGCTAGCCGTCGGCGCGGCGAAGCGAGCGCATCAGCCATTTGACATAGAGAAGCAGGCACCGAATTCGCCAAACACATCATGTTACCACGACTCGTGTCGAGACACGCGCACGGCTACGTACCCGCATTCTACCTGCCATCTGCGATCAGCCCGTGTTTGCGGAACAGACCGCTTTGCCCTTGGAACGATCGTCGGGGGTCACAGGACGCATCCGCACCGGGCCGATTGAGTATAGCCGAAAGGCGCGGGTCGGCCGCAGAATGCGGCCCGCAAAGCCATCAAAGGTGGATGACCTTCTCGCTGTAGTCCCGGTGCCAGTGCCCAAGCCCGTGTAGAGCGCTTTCCTGGCACGCGATCGATTTGAGCTGAAGGATGCGCTCTATGGTACGCAGCGCGCATGCGTGGAACGTTGACAGGGCAGGATCTCAGGTAGAGCCAAGCTCGGAAACGCGTCCCACCACTTGTAGCAAACACCGTTCTGCGCGGTGGTATCGGCTTCGCTCTGGTGGGCCAGGCGAGGAGCGCAACGAGGGTCAAACATTTTTGCAAGTAAAGCAGCAGCAGCAGTGACGCACCGAGCACGGTCTTCGACCGGTACATCTTTTGAACAAAGCCATCTGTTATCGCCGGCTGCGTTCGTATTGACGAGGTAGGTTAAGCCCTGCGCGATTTGGCTATCGGCAAATCCCAGTAGCGCGGGCTCCGAGTCTTCAAACAGTCGAGTGAGATAAGACGCGGCATCTCCGGAGGCGGGTCACACCAGTTATGCTCGGCATCGAGATACCAAGGTGCTTGCTGAAAGCGAACCTCGCGGCCAAAGGAATGCTCAAGTCAATCGTCAAAAGTGAGGGTTTGAAGGCGCATCCCAACAGCCGCGGTTCGTCGAAGCTCATCGATCTGCCAAACCGCCTGCGGGTTGGCGTCGCGCTCGCCAATGCTAGGCCGGGTACGGGATGAAGCCAAGTCGTGAAATTCTGAGGCAAATGCCCGGGCCGCTCGAACCGCGAAATGGTTCGTTAGCTTTCATGTGGCTAGCTGGGTACGTGCCGATTACCGCCGATTGCGGCACATTGGAATGGGAATGCCCCCCTCGGCTGTTGACCCCATCCTGCGGCTGGGGCCGTTTTGAGCTTTCGCAGCATCGTTCAAAGTCGGTCCACAACCATGCTTAGAGGCATTGCTATCGCGCTATTTGGAATGGGAATCTTTTCGCAACTTGATCGCGCGCTATTTTATGGCCGCCATACTGACGCCGCGCTCAGGTTGATGCGGGATATTGGCCGAGGCTTTGGGCTGTAAGGTTCAGCCGCGCGCCCGATTGGGGTAGGGCATACAAAGATCGCTCGATGGACTATTTCTTCAACAATAGTCCCATCCTTCGCGCCATTCGCCTCGCGGACTCGCTGAGTGGCGGGTCATCGTGCAGTTTTCTCCGGGTTTAACGCTAGCGGAGGCGGTATCGCGGACGCAGGTCGCACACTCATTGATGGGCGCGCTGCCCACAGGCGAGTGATGCTAGCGGAATGTGCTGCCCTCCTCTCGGGACGGGCGACATAATCGTTGCCGTCAGTAACTTCTCCGGATTTTTCGAACTCAGCCTGCACCCGGGACGAGAGCGCCAGCGATTTGGCTGATGATCTCGCTGAATCGCTCGGTCCCCCTGCGGCAGTGAAGACATCGACGAGAATCTCTAGCCCGCGATGGCCCGCGTCTAGTCATGGAGCCCTCTGAAGCGCCGCTTGTCGTGATCGTCCGTTCGACGGGCCGTCGTGTTGATCGTCACCGGAGATGGAGTTCCTGCGCGCCGAGTAGGTGCCGGTCTGCGCGAGGGCAGGACAACTACAACGAACAGAACGTTCACCAGCAGCCATATTCCCACAATGAGAAGGAAAATGCGCACGAGGAACGACCATCGTTTGATCTAGAATCTGCCGAGCTTACTCCTGCCTCATACCCGGCGCGCAGCCGGCAACACTGGGTTCGCGGACGGAGCCGCCTCAGCGCAGCCGGCACATTGGCATCCCCCCCGAGGCCGTTGGGCCCCGAGCGCTTTGCGAGCGTCCGGGATCGATCGCAGCCTAGTCCGGCGCAACACTCGCGTCAGTGCGCTTTCGGACATTCATGCCCCTTCAGGTATGGTAGTTCTATGCATCATCGGCGAGCGCCGAACAGGGACAGCCCGGGCGGCCTTGAGTGGGATGCGCTCCGCCTCGCAATGGGTGAGCGCCCGTCAGAAAGCGTCGCTCGGGTCCATGCTTCCGTTCTCGTCCACCATCTCGCTCTCCTCATCTGCAAATCGAGCGCGAGAACAGATCGTGTTTACAAACCACAGAAAAAGTGTGTGAAGAGATGGAGGGTTACTCGGGTACAGTTTCCCTGTTCAGGCGGGTGCCCATTCCCTGATCACATCAGAAAATTTCCCTGTTATGGATTCCAGCGTCCGGTGCCGCAACAGCTTTGGAGTCGCAGGCGTTTTCGTAGATTCCCCTGGCCAAATAGCCCGCCACGGCATCGTTTTTCCCTGTAGAATTCCCTGTTCGCAGGGAAGCGACCCGGGGGCGAGCCTTTTCCCGGTTTGGGCTGCAGCGAGCTACGACAAGCTGCGTCGTTTCGACCTGGCCGATCAGGCCTATGCGCAAGCGATCCGGCTGGGAGGCGAAACCGTTCAGATCCTGAATGACCAGGGATATTCGTACATGCTGCGCGGCAATCTGAATGCAGCGCGACGGAAGTTCGAGAAGGCCTATTCGCTCGACCCAGGCAATCCGGTCATCGCAAATAATCTCGAGCTTCTCAATGGCAGCCGGCGGTTCATTGAAAGACCACCAAACAACCAGCCATAAGTGGTCGATCGGATACTGCGATCACCGCCAGTTCTCGTCAATTTGGCCCGATCACAGCATCAGCGTGACGGCTGCCGCTGCGGATGATGACAATGATGCCATTGCGAACGGTAAATCGCGCGCCGAGCAGTTTCCGCACCTTCTCCGTGATCGGAAAAGGAAAGGGCACGGCTTCTCCTGCGACGGGATCGCCGACCTTGATCGTCTCGGTCGCGGAGCCTGCAATTGGTGCAGGCTTGATATAGTCTCGGACAAGCTGAATCTCTTCACGTGACAGGATGAGCGGAGCCTGGTCAGGACGGGCCTCCGACGGCGGCTTGGGTGTTTCACTGCTTGCCTTTGTCTCATTGGTGCTTGCGATCTGATCGAGCCTGGCTACGCGTAGCTTGAGCGCGATGATGTCACGTTGCAGTGCTGCGATCTCCAATTTGCGCGAGTTGACCTGCATGAAGACAATGATCGCGCAAACGCTGCTCACGACAAAGCCGACGCTCAGCAATGCGATCAACCACCGCTCAAAGTTTCCCATCGACCCTCCGGCCGTCCGGGGGAGTTGATCGCGCTGGAGATGGCTCCGCCAGATGCGGCGTGCTCGGTCCATCCAGTCTGTAGAGCCCGTTACGCCGGCCGCCGCCCGGCCCGACCCAAAATGCGCGGGCGACGAGGCGGCTTCCTGTCGGGCCGGATCAACACACGACGCCGTGTCGACTTGCTCAAGCTCTAGATCTTCGGGGACGTGATCCTCCGTAGTCAGATGAGCGGCAGGGTGGACGGGATCCATCTGCTTATCGAGCCGGCCCATCTCCGTTCTCCATGGAGCCATCTGTCAACTTCAGCAGTTATGCCGACGCGGATAGAATAGGGTACCCGAGGATTCGATCAATCGGAACGGAAAAGGCGCCGGGCCGCGGGCGTGAGCCGTTCCAAGGACAGCTTCAGGAGATAGGCTACCAACAGAAGCCAAGGTTCGCCCCCGCGGACACGCAAGCCCGTGGGTCTGTGCGGCGAGGTGGCGAAGAGCCTGGAGCGCTTGCCCGGCCTTTCCGGACTTTCGCCGGGTCAACTCAATGGGCAGGCAATGGCTTGCCCTTCATCCGTTCCCGCAGACGCTGAAACGTCACGTAGAGCATCGGCACCAGGAAGATTCCGATCGAGCTCGCCGCGAGCATGCCCGCGAACACGGCTGTACCGACAGCCCTGCGGCTGAGCTCTGCAGCGCCGGTCGCGATCACGAGCGGCACGAGACCAAGGATGAAGGCGACGGAGGTCATCATGACCGCGCGGAAGCGCATATGCGCGCCCTGGATCGCAGCGTCCTCGAGCGCCACGCCTGCCTCGCGTTGCTCCTTGGCGAACTCGACGATCAGAATCCCGTTCTTGGCGGCGAGCGCGATCAGCACCACCAGCCCGATCTGGCCGTAGAGGTCGAGATTGAGGCCGGCGAGCTTGATGCCGACGTAGGAGCCCAGCACGCCGACGACGACCGACAGCAGCACCGGGATCGGGATCACCGTGCTCTCATAGAGCGCCACCAGGAACAGATAGGCAAACAGCACCGCAAGCATCAGCACGGTACCGGTCTGGCCGGCGGCCTGCTGCTCCTGATAGGCGGTGCCGGTCCACGCAAAACTATAACCCGCAGGCAGTACGGCATTTGAGACATCGGCCATCGCGGCCATCGCGGTGCCTGAGGAGACACCGGGCGCCGGGCTGCCGTTCACCGTCACCGAGCGGTAATTGTTGTAGCGGGTGATCACCTGAGGCCCGGTCACGATCCTGATCCCGGCCAGTGATCTGATCGGCACCATCTGCCCGGTGCTATTGCGCAGATAGATGCGCCAGATGTCCGAGATATCGCCGCGATCGAACGCTTCGCCCTGGACGTTGACCTGCCAGGTGCGGCCAAACCGGTTGAAATTGTTGACGTAGATGCCCCCGAGCGTCGCCTGCAGGGCGGTGAAGATGTCGCTGACCGTCACTCCGAGCGCTTGCGCCTTGCCGCGGTCGATGTCGAGATGGATCGACGGATTGGTCGCAGTGAAGGTGGAAAAGACGCGCGCCAAACGCGGATCGGCGTTGGCGGCGCCGATCAGTGCGTTTGTGACGCTCGAGATTTCGGCCGGACTCTGTCCTTCCAATGCCTGGAGCTGGTATTCGAATCCGCCGCCGGTGGAGAGTCCGATGATCGGTGGCAGGTTGAACGGCAGCACATTGGCCTGTCGGATCTGCGCGCCGGCCGCGAAAGTCTGCCGGATCAGCGTTTGCGCAGACTCTGCTGCAGCCTTGCGTTCGGCAAATGGCTTCAGACGCGTGACGACCAGCGCGCTGTTCGATTCCGAGGCGCCGTCGAGCAGGGAAAAACCGACGATGGCAAGAACGTGGTCGACAGCCGGCATCTGCTTCAGGATGTCTTCAACCTGCTGGGTGACCTCGCTGGTTCGCGCCACCGACGCGCCGTCCGGTAGTTGGACCGAGGTGAAGAAGGCGCCCTGATCTTCCTCGGGCAGGAAACCTGTCGGCGTGATCAGCGACATGCCGAAGATGCCGGCGGCCAGGAGCGCGACGAGCAGCACGGAGAGGCTCGCGATGCGCACGAGGCGGCGGACGCCGCCGCTGTAGCGGTCACGAATCCAGTCGATGGAGCCGAGGACGCGGCCCATGATGCCGCGCCTGGGCCCGGTGTGGCGCAGGAGCAGCGCGCACAGAGCGGGCGACAGGGTCAGGGCGTTCAACGCGGAAATGATCATCGCGGCGCTGATCGTCACCGCGAACTGGCGGAACAGCGTTCCGGAAACGCCGGGAATGAATGCGATAGGTACGAAGACCGACAGCAGCACCAGGGTGATCGCGATGATCGGCGCGGTGATCTGGGTCATGGCCTTCTTGCTGGCCTCGGTGGCGGAAAGGTCCGGCTCCTCCTGCATGACCCGTTCGACGTTCTCGACGACGACGATCGCATCGTCCACGACAATGCCGATGGCGAGCACCATCGCCAGCAGGGAGACCGTATTCGCCGAATAACCGAGCACGAGCAGGACGGCGAAAGTGCCGATCAGGCTCACCGGAACCGCGATCGCGGGGATCACCGTGGCCCGGAGATTGCCGAGGAAGAGGTACACCACGATCACGACCAGCACGAAGGCCTCGCCCAGCGTCTGCAACACCTCCGCGATGGTGTCGCGCACGAAGCTCGTGGAATCGTATTGCACGAGGTAGCTCAGCCCGGTGGGGAAGTGCTGCGACAGCCGCTGCATCGTCGCCGCCACGGCTTGTGCGGTGGTCACCGCATTGGCGCCCGGGGCCAGATAGATCGCGACCGGAACGGCCGCGCGTCCGTCGATCCGCGCTTCGCTGTCGAGGTTTTGCGCGCCCATCTCGACACGGGCAACGTCCTTCACCAGCAGGGACGAGCCGTCCGGGTTGGCGCGCAGCACGATGTTGGCGAATTGATCGACGGTGGTGAGCCTGCCCAGGGTCTGCACGTTGAACTGGAATTGCTGGTCGTCGCTGATCGGGCGCGCGCCGATGCGGCCGACCGGCGCCTGGACGCTTTGCGTGCGAATTGCGGCAATGACATCCGACGGCGTGAGATTGAGGCTGGTGAGCCGCTGCGTGTCGAACCAGATCCGCATCGAGTAGTTCATCTTGGCGAACAGATTGGCCTGCCCCACTCCGGGGGTGCTCGCGATCGCATCGAGCACGTTGATGATGGCGTAGTTCGTGATGAACAGCGGATCCTGCTCGTCATTGGCGCTGTAGAGCACGAGGAATTGCAGGATCGACGAGGACCGCTTGCGGACCGTCACCCCCTGCTGCTGCACTTCGGTCGGCAATTGCGACAGCGCGCTCTGCACGCGGTTGTTGACATTGACGGTGTTGATGTCGGGGTTCGTGCCGAGAGCGAACGAAACCGTCAGTGTGTAGCTACCGTCGCTGGCGCTGGT
The DNA here is from genome assembly GCF_023006445.1 of Bradyrhizobium sp. SHOUNA76. NCBI lineage: Bacteria > Pseudomonadati > Pseudomonadota > Alphaproteobacteria > Hyphomicrobiales > Nitrobacteraceae > Bradyrhizobium > Bradyrhizobium sp. SHOUNA76. The sequence continues at coordinate 23,260 of NZ_JALBHA010000030.1, read as the reverse complement.
CGATTTCATGTAGAGCGCGCGGTCGACGCCGACGATCTGTGCCTCCAAGGGCTGGGCGACGCTGCTCTCGACGACTTCGGCGGACGCGCCCGGGAAGGTACCTGAGACCGTGACCTGCGGCGGCACGATGTCCGGAAATTGCGCTACCGGGATCTGCATCAGCGCGAGCGCACCGGCAATGGTGATGATGAAGGCGATCACCATCGCAAGCCGGGGACGATCAATGAAGACCGCGGACATCATGGCTTGTCGTCCGCCCGGCCGGCCTTGCCGGAGGTGCTGGGAGCTGCGTGCGGAGCCGCACCATCCGCAGCCTTCATGCTCGACAGGATCAGTGGACTTGCCGGCCCCGGCGCAACGACCTGGCCGGAGCGAACCCGCTGCAGGCCTTCGACGATCACCCTGTCGCCGGCCGCGAGTCCGGCGATGACCGCCGCGATGGTCGGGGTCGATTGCCCGAGCTGGATGCGGCGCTGCTCGGCCTTGTTGTCGGCGCCGACAGCGAGAACATAATCGCCCTGCTGATCGGAGAGCACGGCGGAGCGCGGGATCGCCAGCACCTCGATCGGCTGGATGCCCTCGAGCACGACGGTCACGAACTCGCCGTCGGTCAGCTCGTGAACGGTGACGCCGGCCGCCGAGGACGCTCGCAGGATAGGATTGCCGATCTCGCCGCGCACGGTGATCGTGTCGGTGTTCTGGGCAATGGTGTTGTCGACGAAATTCAGTTTGCCGGACTGGCCGTACATGCGGCCGTCGGGCAGTCGCAGCCTGATGACGACGGCTTCCAGGCCACCTTGCGGCCCGTATCGTTCCCGCAGCTCCAGCCCTTGGCGCAGCGGCACGGGGAAGGTGACGTGCATCGGGTCCTGGCTGACGATGGTGGTCAGCACGCCCGAGCTTGGGCCGACGACGTTGCCTTCCGTCAATGCCGTGCGTCCGATCTTGCCGGCGATCGGTGCGCTGATCTGGGTGTAATCGAGGTTGATCCGGGAGGCCTGGACCTGGGCTTGCGCGGCCTGGACCTGGGCTTCGAGGCTGAGCTGGTTCGCGATGGCGGCGTCGTAGGTAGACTGTTGCCCGGCAGGGCCTCCGAGCAGGGTTCGCGCGCGTTCCGTCGTCTGTTTGGCATTCTCGAGCGTCGCCTGAAGCTGCGCCACCTGCGCCTGTTTCGATGCCAGATCCGCTTCGAAGGGACCACGCTCCAGCCGGTAAAGCGCATCGCCTTTGCTGATCTCGGCGCCTTCCTCGAACAGGCGCCGTTCCAGGAATGCGGTGACGCGCGCAACGACATTGACCCGATTGATCGCCTCGATCCGCCCGAGAAATTCACTGCTCTCGGTGATCGGTCGCCTGGTCGCTTCCACGACGCCGACCGCGGGAGGCCCTGGCGCGGCGGGTTGGGTCCGGGCCACCCCGCCGGCGATGATCGTCAGGAGAGTTGCCGCCAGCAGCCTGATCGAGACGCCAGCAAGGTTCATTGTCCGCTCCTTGCAACGTTGGGACCGGGCCGATGCTTCACCGGCGCCTCGTTACTCCCGCGGTGTTCGATCGCTGCGCACGGGCTCGTCGTAACCCTTGCGGCGGCTATAGAACATCAGTGCAATCAGGCCGCAGCCGGACACCAGCATCAGGATTGCAGCCCCCGCCAGGATGGCGTTGCGGTAAAACGGCATTGACGGCGTTTCCTGCCATACCGCCACGGAGTACCAAGTCGCCACAACGAGAAGCGCTGCGAGAATGGCTCCGAGAAGCCATAGGTTGGTGTGGCGCACGATCTCCTCCATCGTCTGATTGGGGTTGCATGGCCTTCGCACCCCTCGGCCGCCTGCGAATTGCGCAAGGGGGCCTAGCGCCACCGCCATCCGCAGCGACGACGACCGCGATGCCACCAGCAAACCCAGCGGCGGCTGCGTGGTCGCCGGCGGCGCCAGCCAGGATGAGGCGGCGGTCCCCATTGGGCCTGCGTCAGGAGATCCGACGGCCGGTCGGTCTGGCCGAGCTTGGGTGCGATCGGCATTGCTTCCGTGACCGCAATGAAGCGGACGCCGATGGTGCCTATCGCCGCGGCAGCTACGGCATTTTTGGCAAGGCCAAGGAAAGCGCGACGGTTGGGGGTGTCCATCATCATCTTCTCCTTAAGTTACGCAGTCCGCCGCACGGCCTGAAGCGCGTAAAGCAGCCACGCGAGGCCGTGCGAGATCAGGTCGACCCCAAGCAGGAATCCGAGGACCCACAGGCTCATGGTGGGGAAGCTGAACAGGATCAGCGCGCCAGCGACCAACCCGAACACGCCGGAGATCAGCATCATCCATCCGTTCTGGCGCCAATGGGCGAAGCTCAGCATGCAGCGGATAACGCCTGAGGCGATCAGGATCGCGCCGAGGAAATAAGTGAGGATCAGAGCGCCGGAGGCGGGCTGGGTCAGCAGCACGAGCCCGAAGGCGACGTAGAGGGCGCCGAGCAGGATCTGCCACAGGAAGCCGCCCCATCCTTTGGTCCAGAAAGCGTGGACGATCTCGAATGCGCCGGCCGCGATCGCGGTTAATCCGATCAACTTCACACTGATGATGGTCGCGAACGCCACGTCGCTGAGAGCTGCGATACCGGCGGCAATCATGACGACGCCGAGGAGAGCGCAGACCCACAGGGGTGGAGGGCCCAGAGCTGCGATGCCGGACCGGCTGTCATAGACTGTCATGCCACGCTCCTGATCTACCAAAGATCGCCGCCCCGACGCGACGATAGATTCGGAGGCGGAGCGTCGACATCCGACGAAACCCTGAGCGACCGGGCGGGAATGTTCGCATGGAGTCTCGGGAGGGATCCCGTGAACGGCGCTATCGCCTGCCGCGCGGACCCAGAGTCAGGTTGGTCACGCCCGCCGCGAGATTGATTCCGATGGATCGCTCGATCGACAGCGGCTGCAACATCACGCTCCGGCGCGAGCCGCCAATCAGGACATTGGCCCCGAGGCCGGGGCCGAACGCGACATTGCCGCTCGCGCCCACATAGTTTCCGCGCAGCGTACCGGGGCCGATCCGCGAATTCTTGGCGAAGACGGCCCAGGAGAGAGAACCCGCCGAGGTCACTCCCAAGTCGAGCCCAACGCGCCTTATGCGTCCCTCATAGATATATTGTCGAGGGGGTCTGCGTGCATAGAAGAAAGTACAGCGCAGCGACTGAGCCGATCCAAGGACCAAGCCCACGCGCGGGGAACTGAGGCATAACAGTCTGCCGACCCTGAATGCGTCGGCGCGGGCAGGCGAGACCGCGGTGCAAAGCAACGCGCATGCGGCAATGCAGAGGAACCGTATCATTGGCATTCAAGCCTCCATCTGGTTGTTCATGGACGCGGCCGCCGGCCGGCGGTTCTGGCGAAGCCAGAACGTGATGCCGAGGCCGATCAGCAGCACCGCGCCAAGCAGGAAGAAGAAGACAGATTGCTTCAGCCAGGATATCGCCGGGACGGTCACGCCCATCGCAAGGCCAAGAAACGAGATCTGTAGCGACAGAAGGCTGACGCCCGCGAGGAACGTGCCAAGCGCGAGCAACGTCAGCAAAACCAAGCCGGTTGCCGGTGTCGGAAGCAATTGCTGGACACCCGACATCAGCATGACGTTCATCGTGACCAGGACGGCGATCCAGTGCAGCGCCTGGGTCCAGATCAATCGGAGCTGGGCCTCCTTGCCCTGCGTCTCCGGCCATTTCGTGACGACGCAGACCACGCCGATGGCGAGCGCAAGGAATTCCCAGTAGCCGACGAGAGGCTGGTGGGAGACGTTGGTGTAGGCGACGCCTGCGACGGCGAGCACCAGCGCCACCACATAAGGGAGTTGCTGCCACAGGAAACGGGTCATCCTGAATTGAGGCGGGGCAGGCTCCGCACCCTCATTCCCTTGTAGATCGGTCTCGCTCATGGGCCATCCACTCACGATCTGTTGCTGCTGAACGTCAGCTTGGGGTCGTCGCCGAGATAGTCCTCGACGTAGAACCGGATGATTGCGACACGGCCGATCGCGACCAGGGGCATGGCCAACGCGATGCCCAGGACGCCGAACAGCGCGCCAAGCATGACGATCGCGACCAGCGTCCAGGCAGGAGGGATCTCGACCGCCTGACGTTGGATCAGCGGGCCAATCACATAGCCTTCAATCGACTGGATGATTGTGTAGATGAGCACGGCCCAGATCAGCAGCGAGCCGCCGAGTGGCATTGCGACCAGCGCGATCGGAAGCGCCGCCACGATCGGTCCGAGGTATGGAATGAAGTTCGACAAGCCTGCCTGCAGTCCGAGCACGAGAGGTCCGGGCAGCCCGACCAGATAGAGTGCGACCCAGACGCACAGCGTCATGAGAATGATCCGGATGAACTGTCCGATCAGCCACAACCGCATCACGCTGCCCATCTCGTCCATGACCGCTCTTGTTCGCGCGCGGTAGGGTCGCTTCACCAACATCACCAGGCTCTCGCGATGGCTGGTCGGATCGAAGGCGAAGAGGATTCCGAGGAACACGATGACCAGCGCGCCGGTCAGAAGACTCGATGCTCCACCGAGCAGGAATTGAGCGTGGCTGAGAAAACGCCCCTGATCCGAGAACAGCCATTGCGCAAAGTCGCGGCCCCATTCCGGGCCGAGCAGGTCGACGCCGTATGACAGGAGGTGCTCCTGCAGGACGTCGATCTGGCTGTCCATGACCTTCAGCAGGAGGCGTGTCTGCTCCGGTAGCTTGCCCGCGCCCCATACCAGTCCAAATCCCGACAGAGCGGAGAACAGCAGCAGGACCAGTGTCAGCCGCCAGGCGCGAGCGAGCGGAAGGACCGGGGCCAGCGCCCTTGCGCAGGCATCCAGAAATGCGCCGAACAGCACGCCTGCAAAGATGAGCAGGAGACTGGACACGGTCTGCCACGCCAGAAACAGGAAGACACAGGCAGCGAGCAGGCTGAGCCCGGTCGCGAGAACGCCGCGCGCGGCGCGCTCCGGCACACCGGTGGAATCGTCCTGTGGGACGAGTTCGCGAAGCCGCTCCGGCCCTGTCCTGGAATCGCTCATGGATCGGTCCAATCGCGAGGGTGGATGATGGTTCGCCGCACCTAGGTGCGGACGCGCCGGCTGCCAAAGTGTGGATGCTTGCCGCCACGATGACGCCAGTAGCGGTGCTTGGTCGGGTTCGTATTCGTGTTGGGTGCCACGTTCTTCGGCGCCGATGCGCCGGTGTCCTTCGGCGCGAGCCCCCCCTTGTCAGTCGACTGGGCCAGCAAGGGGGGCGGAGATGCGGAAAGCGCTACCAACCCGCCCAGGATCAGGGCGCCCAAGATGGTTCGGATGCTCATATTCGTCTCCATGCAGCCAAGGACAAGGATTCAAATCGAGATAGCTCCCGTGGACAGTGCGTAGACGCCGGCACATGCGGCGACCGTGATCGCCGCGAAGAGGATCGCCTCGAATGGCCTGAACGCCGCTTCCTTGCGCTCGCGCTTGGCGAGAAAGAACAGCAGCGTGCCGGGTGCATAGAGGATCGACGACAGCAAGAGAAATTTCGGCCCGCCTGCGTAGATCATCGCGGCCGCGTAGACCGTCGCGACAGCCGAGCGGATCCAGTCGCCAACGCGGGCACGCTCGCCAGCGCGATAGGCCTCGCCGGTCCAGGCGAGTTTGAGACCGTAGGCCGCAACAAAGAAATACGGGATCAGCGTCATCGCGCTCGTCATCTTCAAGGCGAGCGTGAATGCATATTCCGCGAACCAGGTGACGAGGAGGAAAGTCTGGATGACGCAGTTGGTGAGCCAGAGCGCTCCGGCGGGGACCTTGTATGCGTTCACTGTTGCGAGAAAGGAGGGCATGGTGCGGTGGACCGCGGCGGAATGCAGCACCTCAGCCGCCAGGAGCGACCAGGACAGGTAGTTGCCGAGGACCGAGATCAGGAGTGCCACGCTGATGAACATACCGCCCCAGCGGCCGACGATCGCCTCCATGACGCCGGCCATGGATGGTGTCGGCAGAGCCGCCAGTTCCGGTCGCAGCAGCACGCCATAGGACAGAAGTGTCACGAGGACGAGCAGGCTGAGCACCGTCAGAAAGCCGGCAATGGTCGCGAATCCAACGTCGGTGCGGGTCCGGGCGTAGCGGGAATAGACACTGGCGCCTTCAATCCCGACGAACACGAACACGGTCAGCAGCATCGTGCCGCGAACCTGGGTGAGCACATTTGAATGCTCCGGCTGCTCCGTTCCGGCGAAGTTCATGGAGAAAAGCCTGCCGTCGAAGGCGATGGCGGCGGCTGCAATGAACAGCAGGATCGGAATGATCTTGGCGTAGGTTGCGATCGTATTGAGCGTGGCGGCGCTCTTGATGCCGCGCAGCAGCAGAACGTGCACTCCCCACAGCAGGACGGACGCCGAAGCGATCGCCACTGCCGTTGTGCCGTCACCGAAGACAGGGAAAAACTGTCCGAGTGTTGCCTTGATCAAGACGAGACAGGCGACATCTGCAAGGCAGCATCCGATCCAGTATCCCACGGCCGAAGCAAAGCCGATATACTCGCCGAACCCGGCCCTGGCGTAGGCATAGATGCCGGCATCGAGGTTCGGTTTGCGGTGTGACAAGGTCTGGAACACGAAGGCCAGCATCAGCATGCCGGTGCCTGCGGTCGCCCAGGCGATCATCGCCCCGAGTGCACCCGTGGTCCGTCCGAAGGACGCGGGTAGTGCGAAAATGCCGGAGCCGACCATCGACCCCACCACGAGCGCGATGAGCGCATTGCGGGAGAGTTTTTGATCGACCTCGTTCGGTGACGGAGCCATGGCAAGATGGCCTTCCAATCCGCGATCGGCGGGCACTGAAGCCGCTCGATCCCGGCGAAGACCTTAGAGGCGGCTTTCCCCCTCGCACATCAGGGATTCTCTGTAGGGAGCGGGGCAGGAAATCGCCAAGCGGTTCTGCGCGCCGCGTTCAGGTCTTTGCCGTTGGGTCGGTCGCGCCTTCAGCGGGACTGGATGATGGTCCGGCAACGGCAGCCAAAAGCACGACGCCGGAACGGCAGAATTCGCCGGCCTTCGCGAGCTCGGCCGCAATGCGTTGGGCATGCAGAACTGCCGTATCCTGATCGGCGTATTCGCATCCGGTCCCATCGGGAGTGAGACCGTATTTGTCGACGATGTGGAAATAGAAGCGCATGCCAGCCGATTAGGCCGCACCGCGATCATCTCCTAGTGACAAACGCGTAAGGCGCCCCCTCCAAAAGGAGGACGGTGAAGCTGCGGTTCCAGGTTGCCGCTTTGTAATGGGCAGGATGGTCGCTGCGGATCGCCGGCAAGCCGCGGGGGCAGCAGGGTGGTTTCCCCGCCGGCATTCGGGTGATTGTCCGATGCCGTCCTCTGAGCCCGAGGGATAGCGTAGGCTCGTCAGCAAGCTCTGAGAGGAGACGAGCAATGTCGAATTACGACCAGGACCTGGCGGCCTCGAGTGCGAGCGGTGGTGGCACAATCGCGGTGGACACCGGACTGCGTGCCTACATGCTGCGCATCTACAATTACATGACCGCCGGCGTCGGCCTGACCGCCGTCGTCGCGTGGCTGACCTATCAGCTGACCGGCCCCGCCTTGCTGCAGAGCCCGTTGATGTGGGTCTTCATCCTGGCGCCGCTTGCGCTGGTCTTCTTCATCGGTTCGCGCATCAATACGCTGTCGGTATCAACTGCACGGCTTCTGTTCTTCATCTATGCCGCCCTGGTCGGCGTGTCGCTCTCGACGCTGCTCCACATATACACCAGCGCGTCGATCACACGCGTCTTCTTCATCGCGGCGGCGACCTTCGGGGCGCTCAGCGTATTCGGCTACACCACACGGCGCGACCTGTCCGGTCTCGGCACCTTCTTGTTCATGGGGCTGATCGGCGTCATCATTGCCAGCCTGGTCAACCTCTTCCTGCAGTCATCCGGACTCGACTGGCTGATCTCGGTCGTGGGCGTCGGTGTCTTCGCCGGACTCACGGCCTACGACACGCAGCGGATCAAGGCGATGTACGACAGCAGGGATGATGAAACCACGGCCGGCCGCAAGTCCGTGATTTCGGCGCTGTCGCTCTACCTCAACTTCATCAACCTGTTCATGATGCTACTGCGCCTCGCCGGCGGTCGGCGCTAGCGGGCCAAAGGCGGCCGTTCAGGCCGCAGGCCGTTCCGCCGCACTTGCGAGCGCGTCGCGCAGGGCCTGTTCCTTGTTGTCATCCAGGGACGTCTTCAGCACGATCCCACCGGCGTCCTTGATCTCCTTCAGCACCTTGTCCGCCGTCATGTTCTTGATCAGGACGAACAAGGCGGCGTTGCCGGTGTGGAGCGAAGTAGACAATTCCTTCATGAAGGCGTCGTCGATGCCGAAATCGGACAGGGCGCCGCCGAGCGCGCCGGATGCCGCGCCGACCGCGACACCGAGGATCGGATTGAGGAAGATCACGCCGATCAGGAGGCCCCAGAAACTTCCGGTCATCGCGCCCACCGCCGTCGTGTTGACGAGTTGATTGAGCTTGATGCCGCCGGAATCGGTTTTCACGGCGATCACCGCATCGCTGAGCGTGATCAGATATTCCTTCTGCAGCCTGAGCAGCCGTTGACGCACTTCTTCGGCCTTCGCCTCGGATGGATACACGATCGCTACTAGGTCGGACATGCAAGCCTCCTGCTGGATCGAGTCCCGCCGGGCAAGCCTGGTAGGCTCCGGCTAGACACGCTGGCAAAGATTAGCTGCCGGTCCGCCGTGGCGGCATCGGAGAAAACCCTGGAGCCATAGGGATGAATGTTCCTGATCATGGCAGTGGAGGGCACGCCATTCGCAACCGATGCTTGAGCCCTCGTCTCACAAGGCCATAAGCATCAGTGTGCCAAATAGCAAAGCTAGCGCGAGAAGGCAGATGCTTGCCGCCGGCCATTGGCAGAGAATGCCGTTGCCCCGCTCGACAAGACGGCCAGATGCACCGCAAACGCGCCGGAATGGATCGAGCGTTTTGGTGGCGAACTTCCAACGCGCCGAAGACCCTAGTTGCTGCGAGGAGGGCGTGAGCAGAACCGCCAGCACGATGCCCCCCAGGACGGTCACAAACGTCTTGGGGAGCATCCCGGTTTCGAACAGGCCTGACGTCGAAATGTTCGGGATTGGCAGATAGGGATTCCAAGGTAGGAGTCCCAGCAATAGCGAGAATAATGCCAGGACGAGCGCTGCCGTGTTCCGGAGGCGCGATGTGGGGCCGCGCAAGGCAGTCGGCCCGTTCGAGGGCGCTAGCGCATGAGCCAGCACCAGCACCACGTAGGCGGCCGTGAACATTCCGCCCGCTTCGAGGGCGATTGCCCACCACCACTGCCCGGTCCCGGCCGCAGCCCGCTGCAGGAGCTCTTTCGCCAGTGAGGCGCCGCTCGGCTGCACGCCCACCAGCGTGATACCCGCGACGGCGAAGGCCGGGACGCCCAACGGCAAGGCGCGTGCGACACCCCGGAGCCCAGTGATGCGATCATGGCCCAGGCCGACGTAGATGGGCCCGGCAGCCATCTATGTGACCTGGTTCGGAGAAAAGCCAGCAGCCGAAGCTTCCGCTTCATTGTGAGCGCTCCGCTGGCGAGGAGAATCCCGATCCTCGACTAGGTAATCACCCGATATTCCAGTCCCGGCGCAAGGCGCATGGTGCAACCGGTGGGCAAGTCGATCGACCGGGACGCAACGCTCGCTCGTGTCGCGAGGTCTTCACATGACTGAGACGTCGTCAATCCAAAAGCTCTCGCTGTTCGCGTTGACCGCGATGGTGGTCGGCTCGATGGTCGGCTCGGGCATTTTTTCACTGCCGAGAACTTTCGGTATCGCCACCGGACCGTTCGGGGCCATCTTCGCCTGGTGCATCGCAGGCGGCGGCATGTACACCCTCGCGCGGGTGTTCCAGGCGCTGGCGGAACGAAAGCCCGAGCTCGATGCCGGCGTCTATGCCTATGCGAAGGAGGGGTTTGGCGACTATCCCGGCTTCCTGTCGGCTTTCGGATACTGGATCGGCAGCTGCATCGGCAACGTCTCCTATTGGGTGCTGATCAAGTCGACGCTGGGCGCTTTCTTTCCGGTCTTTGGCGATGGGAACACCGTGATCGCGATTGTCGTCGCCTCGATCGGAATCTGGCTGTTCCACTTCATGATCCTGCGCGGTGTGCAGCAGGCGGCCGCGATCAACACGATCGTGACGATCGCGAAGATCGTCCCGATCCTGGTCTTCATCGTCATCCTGATCGTCGGGTTCAAGGCAGACCTGTTTCGAGCGAATTTCGGGGGCGGTGAGGGCATGCCGGACAAGGGTTTGTTCGAGCAGATTCGCGCGACCATGCTGGTCACCGTGTTCGTCTTTCTCGGCATCGAGGGTGCCAGCGTCTATTCGCGCTACGCCAAGGAACGCGCGCATGTCGGCGCTGCGACCATTCTGGGATTTGCGGTCGTGACGAGCCTGATGGTGCTCGTGACCATGCTGCCCTATGCCGTGCTTCCCCGCGCCGAGATCGCCGGCATGCGGCAGCCGTCGATGGCGACGGTGCTGGAAGCTGTCGTCGGACATTGGGGCGCGATCTTCGTCAGTGTCGGGCTTCTGGTTTCGGTGTTGGGGGCCTATCTCGCCTGGTCGCTGATCTGCGCCGAGGTGCTCTCCGCCGCCGGCCGGACCAGGGACATGCCGGCCCTGTTCGGCACGGAAAATGCGAACAAGGTGCCGGCTGCGGCGCTTTGGCTTACCAACGTGATCGTTCAGCTCTTCGTCATCAGCACCTATTGGTCGCAGGATGCGTTCGCGTTGATGCTCAATCTGACGAGCGTGATGTCGCTGATTCCGTTCTTCCTCGTCGCAGCCTATGGGCTTCAGCTGAGCAGGCGGGGCGAGACCTATGAGAAGAGCGGCCGCGCCAGAACGCGCGACATGGTCTTCGCCGGCATCGCCGTCATCTACACGCTATTCCTGATCTACGCCGCCGGAATGAAGTTCCTGCTGCTGTCCTTGATCCTCTATGCGCCCGGTACGGCACTCTACTTCTGGGCGCGTCTGGAACAGAAGGCGAGGGTCTTTACCGCCGTCGAGTGGGTCATCTTCATCGCCGCCGCCGTCGGCGCCGCCGTCGGGATCCACGGCTTGGCCACCGGCTACATCACCATCTAGGCAAGGCAACTCCCGGGAGAATTCCCATGGCAAAGCAGGCATCGGACAGCTCGGTTTCCTTCGGGGTCCATTCGGAGGTCGGTCAGCTCCGGAAGGTGATGGTCTGCTCACCCGGCCGCGCCCATCAGCGCCTCACGCCGTCCAATTGCGACACCCTGCTGTTCGACGACGTGCTGTGGGTCGAAAATGCCAAGCGCGATCATTTCGACTTCGTGCAGAAGATGCGCGACCGCGGCATCGAAGTCGTCGAGATGCACAATCTGTTGGCGGAGACGGTCGCGATCCCCGAGGCGCGGAAGTGGATTCTCGACAACCAGGTGGTTCCCGATCAGGTCGGCCTCGGCCTCGTTGATGAGCTGCGGGGCTACCTGGAAAGCCTCAAGCCGCGCGACCTGGCCGAAACGCTGATTGGGGGCGTTTCGACCCATGACTTCCCGGACGCCCATGGCGGCGAGATGCTCAAGCTCGTCCGCGAAGCCGCCGGGATGACCGAGTATCTGCTGCCGCCGCTTCCCAACACGCTGTATACGCGGGACACGACCTGCTGGATCTACGGCGGGGTCACGCTGAACTCGCTCTACTGGCCGGCGCGGCACGAAGAGCCGATCCTTGCGACAGCCATCTACATGTTCCATCCCGATTTCGCCGGCAAGGTCAATGTCTGGTGGGGCGATCCGACACGGGACCACGGTCTTGCGACGCTGGAAGGCGGCGACGTGATGCCGATCGGCAAGGGCAACGTGCTGATCGGGTTGAGCGAGCGCACCTCGCGGCAGGCGATCAGCCAAGTCGCCGCGGCGTTGTTCAAGAAGAAGGCGGCGGAGCGCGTGATCGTGGCTGCGATGCCGAAGCTCCGTGCCGCGATGCATCTCGATACCGTCTTCACGTTCGCGGACAGGGATTGCGTTCTGCTGTATCCCGACATCGTCAACAACGTCGCGGCCTTTTCCTACCGGCCAGCCGACAATTCGGCCGGCCTCGAGCTGCGCAGGGATGAAAAGCCGTTCGTGGACGTCGTGGCCGAAGCCCTTGGCCTGAAGAAACTGCGTGTGATCGAGACCGGAGGCAACGCCTATATGCGTGAGCGCACACAGTGGGACAGCGGCGCCAATCTGGTTTGCGCCTCCCCGGGCGTAGTGTTCGCCTATGACCGCAATACCTACACCAACACCTTGCTGCGCAAGGAAGGGATCGAGGTGGTCACCATCGTCGGGGCAGAGCTCGGGCGGGGCCGGGGAGGCGGTCATTGCATGACCTGCCCGATCACCAGGGATCCGGCGGACTACTAGACCATGCGGATCGACTGGTTGGGTTGGGTCCATCGATTCAATCACTGATTTTGAATCGTACCACTAACACGCCAAAATCGTCGCCCAGGCTAAGACGATTCCTGGTGCACGCAAAAGCCATCGAGGAGCACCATGCGCGGGTCGAGAGCTCTTTTGTCGGTCTTGGGGTTGTTGGGAGCCGGCACTGCTTGGGCAGCGGACGTTGATTCCACCGAGCTGAAGGCGAGCAGCCCCGTACCGTATTACTCCGCTCCGTCCTGGAGTGTCGTCGGCTCCGTCACGTCGAACTTTACCGATAATGCCTTGTTCAGCCGCGACAATCGCAAGTCGGATTTCTTTTATGAGCCCGACGTAAGCGTCAGGCTGGACGGGAACCTCACAGATGACCTGTCGTACCGGCTCTATGCACGCGCACAATATGACGCCTTTGCGAGAGAGAAGGACGGCAATGCCGCAGTGGCGCGGATGGGAGCACGCCTGACGGAGAATTGGGACGGCTGGCGCTTCTCCGCCATCTACGAGCACCGATGCGATTTCGACGGCGTCTATCGCGATCTCGCTTTCACCTCAGACGACGTGATGGGCTCGGTGGCGCGCGACTTTCGCGTGAACAATGTGACATTCTCGCCGCTGTTGCTGTTGACCTACCGGTTTTCCGACCTTGCGGAAGCTCGCCGCTGGCGCTTCGATGCCTTGCTCGGCATTGAGGTCAAGCTCGATCCGCAATGGTCGATCGTGAGCACGCCGTTGTTCGAAGCGTTCTGGTTCACCGACGGGCTGAACAGGGGACGACAGGATCAAATCTACTCCGCGGATATCGGCCTGAAGTATAATTTTGCCAGCAACGTTTCGCTTACGACGAGTGTGCTGTACGAGGCACGAGAATCGAACGTCATGGTGCGGCGCTACAGGGATCTCAGGATTGGTCCCCGGCTTGACTTTGCCTTTTGAGAGGTCTGCAAGATGATGTTGAGGCGTGCTTGGGTGCTGTTCGGGGTCATTGTCGGTTTGTCGGCAGCATCCGCCGCAGCCGCGGACCCGCGCGACTCTGCCGACCGGAGCCAGCGTCTCGATACCGACGCACTCAGGGACGATGCCGGCACACAGCGGCTACGGGTGCCGTCTCATCCGCTGGTGATCGCGCCGCCTCAACAGGCAGCCCGAAACGCGAAGAAAGGAAAGAAGAACAAGTCGAACACGAGCGGCGATATGAGCCGCTAGCACATCGCGTCCCAGCCATGGTGCGATTGCCGCGACGCAATCGTGAAAGCTATTTGCTGCGCTTGAGTATCTGTTGCACCATATTTGAATTGCAGCGGGATAATCTGGCAAAAACTGCACATCCGATCCCTCCCGATGTCGCCTCCACCGATGCAAGATTTTATTCCGTCAGCAATACTACTTGGTGGTGTGGGCAACCTGACGGTGTATAATCTGCTGACCCCAAGGGCGCGCGTCTCCTGATCCGTTGATGGATACTCTCGCCGGCGGGGCAGGGAGGAGACGCTCGATCTTTAGCCTCAATATATTGAGCTTCAAATATGTTGAGCTTCAACGTCGGGCGTCACCGGTGAATAGTGAGTGCGTCCCGTGAAATTACATAGCTCGCCCGCCTGCGAGTCGAGTGGAACCAGGGTCAGAGGGTGGTTGCGACTTGGCTCGGTAGAAACCTGCGAACGCCTTTACTGGGTCTTCTCGCCCGATCTCCTCTTTGCAGTACGCCCTTCGTTTGGAGTGCACTTCGTGTATGAGGGGATCAATCCGGCGTTCGAGCTTCTTCTCGGCGTCTCGTCGGAAGACATCCGGGAGATGGACGTTTCCCACTGTCTCGGCAGGGACGACGCCAGAGCCGTCAGCGAAGCTCTCCGCGCGTGCCTCGCAGAAGGAACGGAGGTCAGGATTCGCCACCGCCTTGCATTTGGCGGCCAACCCCAGAACATGGAAACGACCATCGTTCCGATCATGGACACCGTGGCCAGTGGTGCGGTCCGGTTGATCGGCAGCCATCGCGTCGCGCGCAATGGACTTTTCGAAAACGACGTTGAACGATCGGATGCCGCGCAGGCGAGCGTCAATTTGCTCTCCATTCAGGAGGATATCCAGCAGCGGATCGCGTCCGATCTGCATGACTCGACGTGTCAGCACCTGATTGCCGCGAGTCTCGGTCTGATGCGGATGCGGCGGAGCATGGGCGATCCCGTCGGGGCCGAGCGCCTCTGCGATGAGATCGACGCGTCGATCGATGAGGCGCTCAGGGAAATCCGCGCTTTTGCCTACCTGCTGCACCCGCAGAATCTGACAGCCGAAGGGCTCAAGGCCACGATCGAGCACTATGCCGATGGATTCGCGGCGCGCACGTCGTTGCGGGTCACAACCAGGATCCTGGCCGGCGTCGATCGATTGCCCTACGAGAAGCAGCGCTCATTGCTTCGGGTTGTTCAGGAAGCTCTCACGAACGTATTCCGCCATGCAAAGGCAACGGAGGTGAGCATCGTCATTGACGGGACCGGCCGCCATTTTCGGCTGACCGTCAGCGACAACGGGCGCGGGCTTCAGGCCGGCCGCGCGAACCAGGCGATATCGACCGGCGTTGGAATTCCAGCCATGAGAGCAAGACTTGAGCAGATCGGAGGTTCGCTGGAGATCCGCTCCGATCCGGCAACGCATCGTTCCGGCACGGTTCTGTGCGCAGTCTTTCCGCATGCCTTGGTCACGAACAAGCGAAACCGGCGAAAGGACGCCACTGTCATGGGAGTCCCCGCAGGCGCCCACTGAGGGAAGAAAAACACTGATCACCGGCGGTAGGTGGAACGAGTTCGTTTCGGCCCCAGCCGCCGAGTAGAGACACTGGAGTGCTCGCCATGAAGCGTTTTCTCATCGCTGATGACCACGAGGCGGTACGGTCGGGCTTGCGGGCGGTGCTCGAACAACGAGCGGACTGGGAAGTGGTCGCCGAGGCGAACGATGGCGGAAAGGCGCTCACAGCGGCGATCGAAAGCCGACCTCACGTGGCCATCGTCGATTTTTCCATGCCGCGGATGACCGGACTGGAGGTCGCGCGGCGGATCAGGGAATATCCGCTGCAGACCGAGGTCCTGATTTTCACGGTGCACAACTCCGGTTTACTCGCCCAGCAGGCATTTGAGGCCGGTGCGCGCGCCTTCCTGGTGAAATCGGACGCAAACAGATTGCTGATGGCGGCCGTCGACTCTCTTCTGGCGCACAAGCGGTTCTGTAGCGAAAAGTGCCGGAACGAACTGAACGGCGGATCTGGCAGCAATGCAGACAGGCACCCGGGCCTCACTCCGCGCGAGCAACTCGTCGTCAAACTGGTTGCCGAAGGCTACAGCAATAAGGGCATCAGTGCGATCCTCAACCTCAGCGTCAAGACCACTGAGGCTCATCGGGCCGCCGCGATGCGCAAGCTGGACGTGAGTTCGACTGCGGGCCTGGTCCGATACGCCGTCCGCGCGCAGCTGGTCGAGGCGTGACAATTCCTTGCTGGGGGGTGGTGGTCGCGGCCGCGTCGGTACATTCGCCCGGCCATCTCGGGGTTTTGCAGGATAATGCTCTGGCCCGCGATCGGTATCATCGCTCGACTGTTCTGCTGCCGATTATCTCCGCCGATTGCGGTCGGATAGGAGAACGATGCCGTGAAGCGCATCTTGATTGCGGATGATCATGAAGTCGTGCGTTCAGGGCTGCGCGCGATCGTCGACACGCGCTCCGACTGGATCGTTGTCGGCGAAGCAACGAATGGCGAGCAGGCCGTCGCATTGGCTTTGGAGACGAAGCCGGACGTCGTGATCGTCGACTATTCGATGCCCCTCATGAATGGGCTGGAGGTCAGCCGCCGATTGAAGTCACTTCACCTGCGCAGTGAAATTCTGATTCTGACGATGCATGAAAACGAAGAGCTGCTGACCGAGGCCATTCTGGCGGGTGTCCGCGGCTTCTTGTTCAAATCGGATGCGAGGAAACACCTGCTGTCCGCCGTCGAAGCGCTGCTGGATCGCAGACCTTATTTCACCAGCGTGTTGCTGGAGAAATTGCTCCGCGACTACCAGCTCAACAAGCTGAACAAGTCGGATATGCTGCTCACCTCGCGCGAGCAGAGCGTGGTCCAATTGATCGCGGAAGGACATACCAACAGGTCCATAAGCGTCATTCTGCAGTTGAGCGTGAAGACCGTCGAGACCCATCGCGCTTCGGCGATGCGCAAGCTGGGGATGTCGTCGACCGCTGAACTGGTCCGTTACGCCATTCGAAAGAAACTGGTGGCGCCCTGAGAGACCGCCGGCCGAACAACGGAACGATTGTAGGCCCGTGTCGCTTATGCCACGGCCGGTGGTGTCGGTATTTATCCCTTATCGCCCTAGGCTGAATTCGGGAGTGTCCTGGTTCCGCAATGCTGCGAGACTTGTCAGCCCCCGCAACAAGGAGGTTCGCATGAAGAGGAGTGCACCTGTTGTTCTTGCAGTCGTCCTGTCGGCAGTTGCCGTAAGCATCGCGCATGCCGACCGGCCGGGGGCTGACTGGATGCCCATTCAGCAAGTCATCGACAAGGTTCTCAAGTCGGGCTTTACGCTCGTCAGCAAAATAGAAGCCGATGACGGCCGTTGGGAAGGCGAAGGCATCAAGGATGGTCAGAAGATGAAGTTTCACGCCGATCCCAAGACGGGCGAGATCATATCCGCGAGGCCTGATCGCTAGCGGAGGTTCCCCCACTGTCGCAGGCGGTATTGCCGGCGCACAAGCGAAGTCAGGCGCTCGATGCCGGAGCGCCACATTCCGCCATGCGATCTACTCAGGGCGGGGGAGAGGGACGTCAACGGCCCGGTTCATCAAATCGCGCAGATCGGCGGCTTCCCGTTCGCCCATGGCTTCTTCGAAGGCTGTCTGCGCGCGCCGCCATGCAGCCAAGGCTCGGGCGTGCTTCCGATGTCCCTGTTTTGTAACGGTGACGATGCGCTCCCGCCGGTCATTCTCGCCGACTGAAATCTCAACGAAACCGTCACGCTCGAGCGGTCTCAGGTTATGGCCCGTGGTCGCACGATCCATCGACATCAGCTTGGCGAGCCGGGCCATGGTCATCGGCCCTGAGGTCACGAGATAACTCAACAGACTATATTGCGTCGATTTGAGCCCGCTCGGGGCTAACGCGAGATCATAGTACCGGGAGAGACGCCTGGCTGCGCGGCGGACTTGATTGCAGTTACAGCGCGCTGGGTCATCGACCAGATCGGATGATTTTGCTGCTGCTCTCGGCATCAATACCCTCTCAAACCCAAGATATCACACGGCTTCCGTTTGTTGTCGATAGTCCCAAACCGCGCGCGAGGAAGCGTGACGGCTCAGGCTCCGATGCCTGCGCTCCCACAGCGCACACAGGGTCAAATAAGTTCATTAATAGAATTTACGTATTACGTCAGCGCCGCGATTTGCTTCCGCACGCGGCGTTCGCTGAAAGTTCGCTCCGAGCAGATCGAGCGTCTCTACGCCAAAGAACCGGGCCGCGATGTGGTCTTGGTGTAAGAGCGTATTCAGCGTCGCGGCAGCGTGGCGTGCGCTGCCGTCTCAAGCGGCGCGCGAGCGCGTCTTTGTCTTCCGGACCTCCGGTGCGCTTTTCTCCGGGAGGCCGCGGGCGCCCGGCCCCGGGTGAGTATGAACCTCCTTGGCCGACAGCGGCTCGCCGCATTCGGCGCACACCATGACCGGATCGAAGTCCTTTCCGCATTTGCGATGCTGGTGCAGCAAGGGGCGGCCGCGCTCGTCGACCATATGAGTATCACCCCAATGCACGATCGCCATCATGATCGGATAGAGGTCGAGGCCTTTCTGAGTCAGGATATATTCGTGGCGCTTGGGCGATTCCTGGTAGGGAATGCGGCGCAGGATGCCTTGCCGAACCAGTTTTTTCAGCCGTTCGGCGAGCAAGTGTCGTGTGATTCCCAGCGCCGACTGAAACCCCTCGAAGCGGCGCGTGCGCAGGAAGCATTCGCGCAGGATCAAAAGCGTCCAGCGATCACCGATCACGCCGATGGTTCGGGCCATCGAACACGGCTCTTCCTCGAGTTCTTTCCACTTCATCCGTACGCTCCAGTCGTGCCGGCATGGGCCGTTCCGAAGTTTCGCGGAGGCCGGGCGCGGTCCGTTCCATTCTAGATAGGCACTAAATTCCAAACAATCCCCTTCCAGGCATGGGAAACCAGCCATAGTGCCGGTACATTTGACAGTTCTATTTTAGAACTATATGGTGAATGAAACGAGGGCTGGCGGGTGGATCGCCAGTGCCTGCCATGCGATCTCCGGGAGAAGCCGCGATGACCTTGAAAGTTGAATTCCAGTTCGATTTCGGTAGCCCGAACGCCTATCTGGCGGAAGTGGCCATTCCGGGCATTGAGCAGCGGACCGGCGTGAAATTCACCTACGTCCCGGTTCTGCTTGGCGGAATTTACAAGGCGACCGGCAACATGTCGCCGTTCGAATCGCTTCACGGAATCAAGAACAAGCCGGAATACCAGGCGCTGGAGATCCAGCGGTTTATCCGACGCCACAACATCACGAAATTTCGCCAGAATCCCTTCTTTCCGGTCAACACGCTGATGCTGATGCGCGGTGCTGTCGCCGCCCAGTTCGAGGGCGTGTTCGAGTCCTATTTTCGCGCCGCCTATCATCACATGTGGGAAGAGCCGAAGAAAATGGACGATCTCGAAATCTTCCGCAGCGCGTTTGTTTCCTCGGGCATCGATATCGATCGGCTGATGGCGCGTGCACAGCAGGATGACGTCAAGAAGCGGCTGATTGATCTGACCACCGACGCCGTCAGCCGAGGAGCATTCGGCTCTCCGACCTTTTTCGTCGGAAGGGAAATGTTCTTCGGCAAGGACCAGATCCGCGATGTCGAGGAGTCCATCGTCGAGCAAACGAGACAACCTGTTTCCAAGACGGCCTGACGGCGCCGACTGTCCGGGTTGAATGGCGAAAGCCATTTTCGGACCCGGAACAGAGGTAAAATCAGGGAGACTGCCTATGCCCGGCCCACTTCACGGCGTTCGCGTGCTCGATCTGACCCCGGAATTTCGGCGTGCCGTTGTTCGGCCGTCGGAGCGGAGGCGATCATGCCTGGCGTTGTCCTTCGTAGAGCCTGTCTGAACTCACGAACGCGCACTTCCCGGCTTGGAGGCCCCACGAGCGAGGCGGGATCGCCTCGCTTCCGTTGCCTTCCCAGTGCCGCTGGCTACGCGGCCATGCGCAACAGATCGACGATGTCGGCTTCGTCCTTGAAGGGGCGCGGGTTGGCCTTTACGAAGCGATGATTGATCGCGATCTTGCTGATCTGATCGAACTTGTCTTCACCGATGCCGACCTCGGCGAGCCGCCCGGGCAGTCCAAGTCTCCTGGTGAATTCCGCAAAGGCATCTGCGGCTTCGCCACCCGGAGCGCCCAGAGCCGCCGCCAGACGCTTCTGCGCCTCCTCGGTGACTGGCTTGTTGTAACGAAGAAGGCTCGGCATGGTGACGGGTGTGCAATAATAGTGGGGAACGTCGAACGTCCCGCCAAGCACGTGGCCAATGCCGTGACTTGCGCCCATGGGAACGCGGGCCTGCAGCCCGTACGACGCGAGCCTTGAGCCATATTGCGACAATCGGCGTGCCTCGAGATCGTCGGGTTGTCGCAAGGTCTGGAGCATTCCCTCACGCAGCGTGCGGATGCCCGCCAGGACGACTTCGTCAGCCAAGGGAGTGCCGAGCGGCGAGCACAATGCTTCGATGCCGTGATCCATCGAGCGTGTGCCCGATCCCATCCAGAGCTTTGTCGGCGTATGAAGCGTGAGGGCGGGGTCGAGAATGATCGCCACCGGCATCATCTGGGGGTGAAAGAAGATCTGCTTCAGCTTCTGGCTCATCGGTGACGAGCGCTGCGGCATTGTATTCCCCGCCATTCAGCGTCGACGGCACCGCGACCTGCCGGACTGCCGGCGAGCGGAAGGGCGATTGGCTCACGCCCGGCCCCATCGGAAAGGGATCGAAGCCAGCTTCATCGCGAATATCGTGCTCCATCGCCATGATGACGATCTTGGCCAGATCGACCGCGGACCCTCCGCCGACAGCCACGACGAGATCGGCTTGCGCCTTCTTTGCGTGACGAGCGACTTCGGCAGCCTGCTTGCGGGTCGTGTGCTGCGCAATTCCGTCGAAGGTCGCGGCATGCTTGTCGCCGAGCGCGCGCCGGATTTTCTCGATCTCGTCGGTCTTGGAGTTCAGGGTTCGGCTGGCGATGAGGAAGACGCGCTTTGCGCCAAGTCTCTCGGCCTCTTCGCGGATAGCTTCAGAGGCGAGTTTGCCATAGATGACACGGTCAATTGCCGGAAAATTATGTACACCGGTTTTGCGTATTCTGTCCTCCCACCAGATGCCCGACAGCCAGGCGTTATATTATGTAAGTTCGCGTCGGTATCTCAGCACGTTGGAGCTCTGCAACGTGCTGAGAGTTAAATCGCGACTGTCGCCTTCGCCGGATGAGTGGCGTTCGCTGTCGCTGATGCGGTCATTCTGCCGCCAGTATCAAGCGAGCCAGCTCCGATGGATGCTCGACGGCCGAGAAGTGGCCGGTATTCTTGAGTGTCAGCATCTGCGCGGCAGGAATGAGCGCGCGTGTGCGTTCGCGCTCGTTTGGACGAGACCAATCGCTATCGCCATAAATGAGCGTCACGGGCGCTGAGATCTGCCGATAGTAATCACGGGCCTTGCTCCAGGATTGCCAGCCTGCCAGCACCTTGCGTGCGACCCGCTTGTATCCCGGGCGGCGGGCAACTTCATCGAACTCAGTAAGCAGATCCGCCGGCAGTTTGCCGGGGTCGTGATATCCGCCACTCATGATCTTGCCGAGGACGAGCTTGTTTTCGAGCGATGCATTGATCGCGCCGAGCACCGGGACCTGCAAGCTTCCGATGATGAAATTCGCGAACCAGTTGCCGCGTCGAATGCCGTCGCCGTAGCGGGTCTCATAGTCATAGGAGTTGACCGCAAAGACCCGTTTCACCCGCTGCGGAAGCGATGCCGCCACCGTGAGGGCCAATGCGCCGCCGATCGACTCGCCGACGATCGTGAGGTCCGAGAGATTGAGCTCCTCGATGAAGCCAATGACGGCTCGCCTGAAGTAGGGCTCGTCGAAGCTCGCGCCTGCATCGATTGGTGAGTGGCCGTGGCCCGGGAGGTCAATGGCGTACACCGTGTGCGATCTGGCGAGGAGGGGCGCAAGAGCGCGGAAATATTCGAGCTGCGTCCGGATCGTATGTATGAGGAGCAGCGGAGGCCCGCTGCCGGTCTTTTGAAAACGTATGCTTAGCTTGTTCGATATCTTCAGCAAACTTGGTTTGGCTTCGGTCATGCTGAGCATGAGATCTCTCCGTGCTTTGAGGGGCGCTTTCAAGCGGCAGCGGCGTCGCGAACCTGTTCGGCTGCGGCATCCAGAACGGCCTGAGCCAGATCGGGGTCGTTGACGGCGCGCGACAGCGTCACCGCGCCGACCATCGTCGCGAGAATGGCCATGGCCTTGCCCCGCGAGGCTTCATCGCCGGTCCCGGCGATGAGGCCGCCGAGCACGTCGAGATGCGCTTTGATTCCCGCTTCGAATTCCGCCTTCACCTCGGGGCCTTGACGCGCGGCATCCGAGCCGAGCGCCACGATCGGGCAACCGTCCATCTTTTCTCCGCGATGGTCGCCGCTGAAGTAAAACCCGATCACGGCGCCAAGCGGATCATCGGGATTCTGAGTGGCCGCATCCGACCATCGGCCGGACGCGCTCTCCAATGCGCGCCGGGACGCCTCGACCGCCAAATCCACTTTGGACGCGAATTGCTTGTAGAAGGCGCCTTGGGTTAACCCGGCCCCCTCCATCAGATCCTTGAGCCCGATGCCGTCAAAGCCGCGCTCCCTGAAGAGGCGACTGGCCACATCGATCACGGTTTGGCGGTTTTCCGCGGCCTGAGCGCGACTGACACGCATTAGCACCCTCCATATTTAGATTGCATTCGAACTCTATTACGGCAAATAGAAGCCGAACGCAATCTATCAAGAGGCGGAAGGCGAAATACTAGGATGGAACCGCTCCGGCCACCCCTTTTTACGCCTTCCTAGGGACAAAATTACATTCTTGTTGCCTCCCTCTCGTTTTAGATTGCATTCGACATCTAACTGGAATATAGAGTTCGTATGAAATCTAATTCGGGAGACTGACAATGAAGATGCGGGGTTTTGCGATTTTGGCCGGTATTCTGGTCCCGGCGGGGGTGGCGACCTTCGTTGCTCTTGCGATTCCCTCCCATGAAGCCTCGGCGGTCAGCGACCCCCGGCAGGAGCCCCCGATGGTCCGTCTGGTCACGGCCTCGCGGGTCAGCGGATCCGAGCGCGGTTTCACCGGGACCATCGGCGCGCGAGTGGAAAGCAATCTCGGTTTCCGCGTCGCCGGCAAGATCGTCGAGCGACTGGTGAACGTCGGTGAGCAGGTCAAATCCGGTCAGCCGCTGATGCGGATTGACGAAACCGACCTCCGTCTCGCGCTTACGGCGAAGCGCAATGCGGTTGCGGCAGCGCGCGCAACTGTCGTTCAGACCGACGCCGACGAGCGGCGCTACGCCAACCTGATGAACGACGGGTGGACGTCCAAGCAGCGCTACGAGCAGGCCAAGGCCGCGTCGGACACCGCCAAAGCGCAGCTTGCTGCAGCGGAAGCCGACGCAGAGGTCGCCGAGAACCAGGCGACCTACTCGCTCCTGGTTGCGGATGCGGACGGAACG
>NZ_JALBHA010000309.1:0-7863 GCF_023006445.1 Bradyrhizobium sp. SHOUNA76 | reverse complement strand
GCCTCGTGTCCGTCCACCGTGAAGCTGACGATGGCCCCCGGCGCGCGTCCGAGGTCGCGAATGGTGATGCCGGGAAGGGCCGCGAGGCCGCTGCGAAGGCGGCCGGCAAGCATGCGGCAGCGTTGTTGGATCGGAGCGATGCCGATCTCGAGGGCGTAGTCGACAGCCGCCCCCAGCCCAAGCCGGGCTGCGTAGTTGTTCTCCCAGGTCTCGAAGCGGCGGCCATCGTCGCGCAGCCGATACTCGTCGCGCGACACCCAGGGCGCGGCGAAGTGATCGATCATCGGCGGCTCGAGCCGCTGCAGCATCGCCCGGCGGACGTAGAGAAAGCCGGTGCCGCGCGGGCCGCGCAGGAATTTTCGCCCGGTCGCCGACAGCATGTCGCAACCGATCGCCTCGACGTCGACCGCCATCTGGCCGACCGCCTGGCAGGCGTCCAGCAGGTAGGCAATGCCGTGCGCCCGCGCGACCTTGCCGATCGCCGCCGCAGGATTGACCAGCCCGCCATTGGTCGGAACCCAGGTGATAGCGATGAGCTTCACGCGCTCATCGATCATGCGTTCGAGCGCGTGGACGTCGAGCTCGCCGCTGGCATCGCTTGGCACCACGTCGATGACCGCGCCGGTACGTTTGGCGACCTGAAGGAACGCCACGTAATTGGCGGCATATTCCGCCTCGGCGGTCAGGATGCGATCGCCCTGGCGAAACGCAAGCGAATAGAAAGCCATCTGCCAGGCAACCGTCGCATTCTCCACGAGCGCGATCTCGTCGGGCGCAGCATTCAGCAGGCGCGCCACAGAGCCGTAGACTGCTTCGAGCCGGTCGGTTTCCCGGTCGGCGGCGGCATAGCCGCCGATCTCGCTTTCAAGATCGATATGCCGCTTCAGCGCCGCGACGACAGGGGTCGGCATGAGTGCCGCACCGGCGTTGTGGAGATAGGCAAGCCGGCTGGTCGCCGGCGTGTCGGCTCGTATTTCACCGATGTCGATCACTTATGCCTCCACTTCTCGCAATCCGGATGCACGAATTAGATGCGTCGAGCGGTCTGAGCAAGACGTCAGGCCCAAGGGCTTGCCAGATCTCAGATGCAGAGGCTGAGCAGCTTGATGTGACAGTTGCTGGACTTCGGCTTGCTTGCGGGCGCGGCCTCGCGTTTCACGGCAACGAGCGGCTCCTTGTCCTTCTTCTTGCCTTTGCCCTTCGGCTCGTAATCGCCCGCGATCACCATGGCCCAGTAGGTGCGCTTGCCGCTGGGGTTCTTGGCGCTGGCGATGCCGACACGGGAGGCGTTGTGCAGCAACAGGTTCTTGCGGTGCCCGGAGGAGTCGATCCACTGTCCCAGGGTCTTCTCGAAATTATCGTAGCCGTAGGCGATGTTTTCGGCGGCGCGGCCGGCGCCGGCCGGCGCAACACGGCGGTTAAACGGGCCGAGCGCGTCGTGGCTGAGATCGTCCTTGGCGGCCATCGCGCGGGCCTGGTCCATGGCGATGCGGTCGAGGGTGGAATCGCGGACGACGCGGACTTCACCGTGTTTGAGGCGGAAGCTGGAGATCAACTCGGACGGAGAATCCGCCCTCGCGGGCGCGCCCGCCAGCAGCAGCAGGCCGGCGATCATTCCGCCGACGCCACGACGCATCATCGTCCACCGAGTGCCCATAACCCCACCGAGCCCAAATTGCCCGACCGCTTCTCTATCGCCAATGTGGACGCTTCAAGGCGCGGCAGCCTGTCAGCTCGTCGGCAGGTCCGCTTCGAAGTTGAAGCGGTCGCGCAGGTTTTTTCGTTGTTCCAGGATGTCCTTGAGGAAGGCGCGATCCTGGTCGTTCTTCATCATGGGCTCGATCAGGTCGAGCTGGTTCATGGCGACCAGTTGCAGGATTTCGGTCCGCGGCTTGCCGCTGTTATCGCGCGGCAGCGCGTGCACGACCTGGATGTGTTCCGGCGGCTTGGGCCCCCTCGCGGCCGTAAGCTCGTTACGCAACTGGCCTTCGAGCGTGGCTTGATCCGCCTCGACGAAGGCATAGAGCCCGACGCCGGAGCGGCGGTCGGCAAAAGCGACGATAGCGGTGTCGCGAACGGCCGGGTTCTTGCGGATCAGCTCGGTCAGCACCGGCGCATCATTGACCAGCCTGCGGCCGCCGCCCTCGCGGTCGGTGAAGTTGAACAGGCCGCGGGTGATGGCGCGATAGACCTTCTTGCCGGTGGCGAGCCACAGGCTTGCCGCGAACGACTTCTTCGCGAGGATCTTGCGCTCGCGCGGCGTCAGTGCCTCCGGCGCGTAGGAGCGCTTGTGCTTGAGCAGATGCCGGAGGTCTTCATAGGCGAGGATGCGATAGAGCCGACCGCGCCGCGCAAAGCACGCCGCCAGCTGGAAGTCGGTCACATAGGCGCGGCCGTCGCGGCCGACCAGCCAGTTCTGTTCCTTGGCAAGATCATTGTGGCAGATGCCGGCGCGGCGCAGCCGGCGCAGGGCCACCTTGGCCGAACGGAAATAGGCGAGGTCGCCATGCGGCTTTGCCAGATGCAACGCGGCGCCGTCGACGAAGCCGCGCACCAGCGCGCGGCGGCCGGCCCAGAGCAACTCGGGTCCGACGTTGAGGCCTTTGGCGAGCACCAGCGCATGCTTCTCGCGTGCGAACAGATGGCGCGCCAGCAGGAATGACCACCACGGCACTTCGTCCAGCCGGCGCAGCACCGCGTCGACCTCGCCGCTCTCGCCGCGGAAGCGCCCGCGCTCGACGGTCGAGAATACGTCGCGCTTGAGCAGCACGCCCTCGGTCCAGCGCGCCGAGAGCGTCGCGGCGTCGTCTTTGGGGAGGCTCATTGCAAACTCACGCGGCTGCGGCCATGCGCAAATGATCGGCGATCCAGCGATCGAGATCGGCGAGTGCCAGGGCGCTCATCGCCTGCTTCTTGGCCACCGTCTTCTCGTTGCCGCGCAGGCGCGTGCCGTCGGGCTTCTTCGTCGGCACGGTCGCAAGCGGCGGGAATAGGCCGAAATTGATGTTCATCGGCTGGAACGATCGTGTCCCGGGCTCGATGGTCTCGATATGCCCGCCGGTGATGTGGCCGAGCAGGGATCCCAGCGCGGTCGTGGCCGGTGGGCTCGCCAGGGTTTCGCCGCGCGCGTCGGCTGCCGCATAGAGACCGGCGATCAGACCGATGCTAGCAGACTCCACATAGCCCTCGCAGCCCGTCATTTGCCCGGCAAAGCGCAGCCGTGGCTGCGCGCGCAGGCGCAACTGACTGTCGAGCAGCTTTGGCGAATTGAGGAAGGTGTTGCGATGCAGGCCGCCGAGGCGGGCGAACTCAGCCTTCTCCAGACCGGGAATGGTGCGGAAGATGCGCTGCTGCTCGCCGTATTTCAGTTTCGTCTGGAAGCCGACGATGTTGTAGAGCGTGCCGAGCTTGTTGTCCTGACGCAGCTGCACGATGGCGTAGGCCTTCGTGGCGGGATCGTGCGGATTGGTAAGGCCGACCGGCTTCATGGGGCCGTGGCGCAGCGTCTCGGGGCCACGCTCCGCCATCACCTCGATCGGCAGGCAGCCGTCGAAATAGGGCGTGTTGGTCTCCCACTCCTTGAACTCAGTCTTCTCACCTGACATCAGCGCGGCGACGAAGCCATCATACTGTTCCTTGGTCATCGGGCAGTTGATGTAGTCGGCGCCGGTGCCGCCGGGGCCGACCTTGTCGTAGCGTGACTGGAACCAGGCCACCGACATGTCGATGGATTCGCGGTGCACGATCGGTGCGATCGCGTCGAAGAAGGCGAGGGCGTTCTCGTCGGTCAGCTCTCGGATGGCATCGGCCAGCGGGGCGGAGGTGAGGGGGCCGGTGGCAACGATGACATTGTTCCAGTCGGCCGGAGGCAGGCCTGCGATCTCGCCGCGGGCGATCTCGATCAGGGGATGGTCGTTCAGCGCCTTGGTAACGGCTGCGGAGAAGCCATCGCGGTCGACCGCAAGGGCGCCGCCGGCCGGCACCTGGTTGGCATCAGCCGCGCGCATGACCAGCGAATCGAGCCGGCGCATCTCCGCGTGCAGGAGGCCGACGGCGTTGTTGGCGGCATCGTCCGAGCGAAATGAATTGGAGCAGACGAGCTCGGCGAGCCCGTCGGTACGGTGCGCCTCGGTCATGCGGGTGGGCCGCATCTCGTGCAGCACCACGGGGACGCCGGCTTTCGCGACCTGCCAAGCTGCCTCCGAGCCGGCAAGGCCTGCGCCGATCACGTGCACAATGTTGGATAGGGATCCTGTCATGGGGCGGACAGGTAGCGCTTTTCGGCGGTCAGTGGAATCGTCGAGATCGAGTTTTCTGCCACCAGATGCGACAACGCCCGCACGAGGCGGGCGCTATCGGTTCGTCCGGTGGAGGGCTGAACGATATCAGCCCTGATACTGACCGGCGGCAACGCGCGGGATGTCCGAGCGATCGAGGCCGATATCGGCCAGTTCGCGATCGCTGAGCTGGGACAGCTCGGCAACATTGCGCTGATAGTCCCGGAATGCCTGGATCATGCGGATGAGCGAGAGCAGCATTGGTAGTCTCCTGTAGTTCGATTCAGCCCTTGCCCGGGCCTCATCGTTGAAATGAATATAGTGGAGAGTGGTGCAGTGCGAAAGTTCCGATGTTGCGATGCAGCTAAGCGGATAGCGCATAGCGGGAGTAAAGAAGACTTAACCTCTTCGCGGTCCCGCCCCAGCCCTGCGATGCGCGAGCTGAATCCGGAGCTAAACTTCCGTGAAATCACGGAGTTAGTGACAGATATTTGATTTTGATCGTTATGGAAATAAGTGACGCATCCGTCGCCGGCAAGCGAGCCATTTAGCTTCTATACCCAAGTTCGGCATGCGCGAATCGCATGATGCAATAGGCTATTTTAATGAATTTATATTCAGTTCTTTGTGTGGGTGCAGCGAAGCCGCGCGGGTGGCCAAGCGGCTTCGCCAAATCAGATCTCGCCGCGTGCAGCGGCGCAATGGCTCCTCCAAGGTTGTCTAGGCCGCATTCGCACTCCTTGGTGCGGCGTCCGCACGCCGAGCGTGTGGTTTGATGACAAGGATGTAATGAAAAACAGAATTCCTGCATGACGCTCTGCGCGGCGCGCAACATCACGCAATTCTCGCGAGGAATTTATTGCGGCAAGTTGCCGCGCCCGGAGGAAGGTGTCGTCGCAGAATCCGGCAATGTCGCTGGGTCTGTCCCAAGAACAAGAGAAGGAAAGTAACATCATGACGAAGTTACTCGGGGTTATCGCCATTGCCGCCGTCGCGCTCGCGGTTGCGCCGGCCCAGGCCGCCAAGCACGCCGCCATGGGCGGCTGCAGCTCGGCCAATCTGGAGAAGACGGAAACTGCGATCGAGGCCATGCCCGACGGTGACGGCAAGCTCGTCGCCCAGAAGGAGATCGCTGCGGCGCAGGATTCGCTGCTCAACGGCAAAATGGGTGCGTGCGGCGCGCATCTGAACAAGGCGATGCACGCCACCATGGGCAAGTAAACGCACCAGAGAGGGCCGATCGCCGGACGATCGGCCCTACGCGTTGTTGATGGGTCACTAAGGAGCGCGCGCCAGCTGCGTGGCGAAATAGGCGATGGTCTTGGAATAGACCTCGCTCTTGTTCCACTGCTTGAGCACCTCGAAATTCGGACTGCCCGGCTGCCAATCCTTGCCCTTCTGCCAGCCATAGCCGGCGAGATAATTTGCGGTGGAGGCGAGCACGTCGGGCGCGTTGTGCAGGAGATCGCGCTTGCCGTTGCCGTCGAAATCGACGGCGTATTTCATCCAGGATGACGGCATGAACTGGGTCTGGCCGAGCTCGCCGGCCCAGGCGCCCTTCATCTCGGCTGGTGCGAGATCGCCGCGCTGGACGATGCGCAGCGCATCCATCAGCTCGGCGCGAAACTGCTCGGCGCGCCGGCAATCATGGGCCAGCGTTGCGAGCGAGCGGATGGTGGCGAACTTGCCGGTGTTGACGCCGAAATCGGTCTCGAGACCCCAGATCGCGACCAGCACTTCGCCGGGAACGCCGTAGGTCTGCTCGATGCGCGACAGCACCGAGCCGTATTGCTTCATCCTGTTGGAGCCGCGCTCCAAGCGCGGCGGCACCATGCGGCCGGAAAATTCCTCGAAGGTCTGGGCGAAGACCTTTTGCGAGCGGTCGCGGTTGAGCACGCTTTGATCCAGCGTCACGCCGGCGAGCCCCGATGCAATCGCCTGTTGTGAGATGCCCTTGGCGGCAGCGTCGGTCTTGAAGTCCGCAAGCCATGCATCGAAATTGCTTGAACCGCAGGCAACCGCGGCGGACGCTGGCTGGGCAGACAGGATTGACGCGGAGAGGGCGAAGGCTGCGAGGGCGAGACGAGAAATCGTCGAGGTCATTCGAGTAAATGAATTCCGTGAAGCGATCTGATCGGAGGGGGCAATCTCGGTCCGAACCGCGGCCAAAGCAAGGCGTGTGACAGGGCGCGATCCTGCCCGAGCCGGGGCAGGATCGCATGTCACG
Organism: Bradyrhizobium sp. SHOUNA76; assembly: GCF_023006445.1. Lineage (NCBI taxonomy): Bacteria > Pseudomonadati > Pseudomonadota > Alphaproteobacteria > Hyphomicrobiales > Nitrobacteraceae > Bradyrhizobium > Bradyrhizobium sp. SHOUNA76. The sequence continues at coordinate 1,359 of NZ_JALBHA010000309.1, read as the reverse complement.
ATATCGTCAGACGTCCGTCCGGTTACGCCACGGGAAGAGGTTCGCCGGGAAGTCGGCAGCCGGCTTGCGCGGACGATGCGGCGGGGGCGGCACCGGACGTGCACCGGGCTCCGAGACGATCACCTTGCGGTAGAGATGCCAGGTGGCATGGCCGAGCAGGGGGATCACCACGGCAAGGCCGAGGAAGGCCGGGATCGTGCCGAGCGCAAGCAGCACCGCCACGATCAGGCCCCAGGCCGCCATCGGCACCGGGTTCCTCGCGACAACGCGCAGTGAGGTGCTCATCGCCTCGAACGCGCCCGCATGGCGGTCCAGCATCAAGGGGAACGACACGACGCTAATGCAGAGCGCAGCGAACGCGAACAGGAAGCCGGCGCCGCAGCCGACCACGATCAGCCACCAGCCCTGCTGCGTCGTCAGCACGCGCGTCATGAAGTCCGAGATCCCGGTCACGCCCTCATAGCCGAACGCCGCGACATAGATCGCCTGCGCGGTTGCAACCCAGGTCACGAATAGAGCGAGCAGCAATGTGCCGAGGCCGAGCATCGCCCCGAACGACGGCGAGCGAAGCACCTCCATGGCATCCCAGGCGCTGGCTTCTTCATAGCGCTCGCGCCGGCTGGAGAGCTCGTAGAGACCGAGCGCTGCGAAGGGGCCGATCAGTGCGAAGCCGGCGGCAAGGGGAAACAACAATGGCAGCACCGAATAGCCCATCACCACGCGGGCGAGCACGAGGCCGAGCACCGGGTAGATGACGCAGAGAATGATGGCGTGGCTCGGAACGGCCTTGAAATCCTCCCAGCCGCGCCGGAGCGCATCGTGCAGATCGGACAGCTGGATGGTTCGAATGACGGGTCCAGCCGCATCCGCGCTCTGGCCCATTGTGGGGACATTGCCCTGGTAGAGTGTGGCCATGGTCGCTAGCTCCCTTGCCGAGCGGCCGAATCCAGCGCCGGCAAACGGCGCGAGCGGCCGCCATTTTTGAGTTTCGCGATTCCGACCAGACGCGAATTCCGGAAGGCATCGCGAGCCGAACGCGAAGCGTACGCTCATTTCCGAGTCCTGTCCCTCACGCTTGGGTGAATTTCGATGCCGCAGCGCAACCTCGACGATGTCATTCGGTCGTCATTTCGCCGCAGATAAGCTGATGCTGCTCGTTGGTTCGCAGAACTTCGCGGGCGCATCGCAGTAACTTGGTCTATAAGTGCCACTCAAGGCCCTTCCAACGGATCCTTTTCGGGGAGCAGATATGAGCATTTTCGGGAAAATTATGGGCGCGATCTTCGGTAGCCAGCCGGCTTCCGCCGCGCCCGCTGGTGGCGCAGCTTCGCCCGCTGGAGCGGCGCCTGGAGCATCGGC
>NZ_JALBHA010000308.1:0-7881 GCF_023006445.1 Bradyrhizobium sp. SHOUNA76 | reverse complement strand
CGCTGCCGATGAGCACGTCGTCACCGGCGCCGCCGTCGAAAACCAGGTGCGGCCCGCCCAGGCCGACGCCCGACGCCGCGATCACGTCGTCGCCGCCGAGGCCATTGATGGTGATGGTGTCGTTGAAGTCGAAATTCTCGATCACGACCTGGCTGGCCAGGCCGTCGATCACGAGCGCGCCGTGGCTGTTGAGCGACAGCGTGATGACGTCGTCGCCGCCGGTGCCGTCGATTGTGATGTTGTCGGCCGCGCCGTCGCCGCCCGCGGTGCCGGGGACGGCGCCGAGATCGATTTTCACCTGCGTCACGTCGGTGCCGCTCATGTCACCGACGATGATCTTGTCGGCGCCGCCGCGGGCATTGAACGCGATCGTCTCGACGCCGTGCGTGTCCATCGTGATGGCGGCGACGTCTCGCGTCAGCTCGGCGCGCGCGCCGCTCGCGAAGATGTTGATGGTTTCGGCGATATTGGCGCCGTTGAACAGCAGGGTGTCGCTGCCGGCCTGGCCCTCGATCGTGTCGTTGTCGTCGCCCGGATTCCAGACGAACGTGTCGTTGCCCGCGCCCATCAGCGCGACGTCGTTGCCGTCGCCGCCGTTGATGAGGTCGTCGCCCTGACTGCCGCGGATGGTGTCGTTGCCGGTTCCGCCGTTGATCGTCAGTTGCAGCACGCCGCCAGCAAGCCCGCTGGCGTCGATGACGTCGTCGCCGCCGAGGCCATTGAGCGTCAGCTGATCGGCCCCGTCCATGGAGGTCAGGTGGGTGGCCGCATGCAGGCCGAACACGGTCACGCCGCCGGCATTGCCACTGACGCCGAACGTGTCGGCTCCCTGGGTGGCATCGGCCGAAACGCTATCCACGGCGCCGTCGGGCGTTCCGGTCGAACCGCCGAGGTCGATGTTCACCCGCGTCACGTCGGTCCCGGTCAGATCGCCCACGTTGATATGGTCGGCGCCGCCCAGCGCATGGATATCGACGTGCTCGACGCCGTGCAGGTCCATCGTGATGTTGGCGACATCGCGCGTCAACAGCGCGCGATCTCCGTTCGCCACGACGGACATGGTCTCGGCAATGCTGGCGCCGAAAAACCGCAGTGTGTCGACGCCGGCGCCGCCCTCGACGGTGTCGCTGCCGTCGCCGGGATTCCACTCGAAGATATCGTTGCCGGCGCCCAGCAGGGCGGTGTCGTTGCCCTGGTTGCCGTCGATGAAATCATTGCCGTCGCCGCCGATCAGCGTGTCGCTGCCACCGCTGCCGAGGATACTATCGTTGCCGGCGCCGCCGTCGATCGTCAGGTGCACGAGTCCGGCCGCCAGCGCGGCCGCCGAGATCGTGTCGTTGCCGCCGAGGCCTTCGACGAGGAGCGCATCGTTCGCGCCTTCCGCATTGGTGATGACGACAGCGGCGGGCAGTCCCGCGACCGCAACCGAGGTGCCCGAGCCGGACACCTCAATCGCGTTGGCGCCGTTCGTGCCCACCAGCGTCACCGTGTCGGCCGCACCGTCGCCGGCGCCGGCTGATCCGAGATCTATATTGACCTGCCTGACATCGGTTCCGGCCAGATTGTTGACGACGATGTTGTCGCTACCGCCGCGCGCATTGATGGTGATGGTTTCGATGCTGTCGAGGTCCATCGTGATGGCGCCGACATTGCGGGCGAGCTGCGTGCGTCCGCCACTGGCGGCGGACAGGGTGATGTCCTCGCCGATGTTCGAGCCGTTGAACAGCAATGTGTCGGTTCCGGCCTGTCCGTCGACCTTGTCGCTGCCGTCGCCCGGGTCCCACTGAAAGGTGTCGTTGCCGGCGCCCAGCAGGGCGGTGTCGTTGCCCTGGTTGCCGTCGATGAAATCGTTGCCCTCGCCGCCCAGCAGGTGGTCCGCGCCATTGCCGCCGAGGATTGTGTCGTTGCCGGTCCCGCCGTCGATCGTCAGCGTGATCAGCGCAGCGAGATTGCCGGCGGCGCTGATGACGTCGTCGCCACCCCTGGCGTTGAGCACGAGGTTCTCGGTGGTGCCGATGTCCAGGAAGAACGGTGCCGGATCGGCGCGGTCGAAGCGCACGCGCGAGCCATTGGCCGTGATGGCGAAGGTCTCGCCGCCATTGCCGCCGTTCACCTCGGCGGTGTCGATGCCTTCGCCGCCTTCCATCAGGTCGCTGTCGTCGCCGGGATTCCAGATCATGCGGTCGTTGCCGGCCTCGCCGAACATCTGGTCGCTGCCGTCGCCGCCGATGAGCACGTCGTTGCCGGAGCCACCGAACAGCAGGTCGTTGCCGCCCTTGCCGAGCAGCGTGTCGTTGCCGGACTGGCCGAACAGCATGTCGCCGCCGGATCCGCCAGTCAGCCCATCGTTGCCGGCGCCGCCGAACAGGTTCGCCGCAGGCATCGCGCCGTTGCTCTCGTCGATCGTGATGATGTCGTTGCCGTCCTGGCCGAAGGCCTGGATCAACTTGGTGTTGACGACCGTGGCGGGGCCGCCTTTGACCGCGACCGCGCCGCCGTTGACGACGATCGTCCCGGCTGCATTGCGGCCCAACGTAACCGCGTTGTTGTGGCCGTTGCCCAGGACGGTGAGGATTCCGGCGGAAAAATTCGCTGTGACAGCCATGTGTGCTTCTCGCTTGACGTGATCGAAATAGGCCGTGCGGCGGGATCGTGACGCTTTTCGCGATGCCGGGGCGAACGGCAGACGATCTCGTCTGTAGGCCCGGATGGCAGTTCCAGCTTGGCTGAAGCCTTCGGACGGGCTCCTGGTTTTCTTGAGAGCCGCTTGATTTTCGGGAAGCCAGGGCGAAACGGCAGTTCACGCAGCCGTGTTTCGCTGCGGCTCGGCCGATGCTGCCTACTAAGCGCTGTGTTGCCCGACGGGCAAAACACGCCAGCGCTGGGTCGAGGGCCCTTCGCAAAAATATTCGAATTTACAGAAGTTCGGGTTTGTGATGAAGCTCGCCGTACCGATCAGGAAGGCTGCGATCTCCATGTCGGAGTAGCGATAATGCGCGAGGTCGGTGATGATCGCGCCGATCTCCGCCTGGCTCAGCGTTCGCCCGTGGATCTTGGCGCGCACCGCCTCCAGGCTCTCCGGAGGCGCGGCGGGCCTGACCGTGACCAGCGTGCCGGCGGCCTGCGCAAAGCGCCGGAACGCGGGTTCGGAGAGACCGATCTCGTCCTGCGCCACCAGCGTATCGTCGTCCGTGATCAGCAACGTCGCCAGCAGGACCTAGTCGCCCTGGCGAAGCTCGACGCGGCTGAAGCCGCGGAAGATCTCGGCGCGCAGCGCCTTGGACTGCCTGGAGACGACGACGACGTTCTCGCGGCCGGTGTCGAGCCGGATGCGGCGGATTTCCAGCTGGGAGTGCGGGAGGTCTGGATGCATGGACAGGCCGGCAGGGAGGAAACTCGGCCTCCATGCTTAGCTGTCGCGATGCCAGTGCTGTTGACCCAGATCATGGCCGGCGCGACCGGCAGGCCTGCGCGCGATGGCGATGTCGCTGATGCCGGATGGGGGCATCCGGCCGGGTCGGCCGGTTACTTCACGGCGGCGTCGATCGAATTGAACTTGTTGTTGAGCAGTGCGCCGCCCGTGCTGTTCACGATGGTGACGATCGCGAGCGCGATCCCCGCGGCAATCAGGCCGTACTCGATCGCGGTTGCTGCATTCTCATCGGCAAGGAACGACCTAAGCAAACGCATTGCCAACTCCTGTTCATCCGATCCAACGTATGGTCGCGTCGTCGTCGGACTCGTAAATAGATCGAATAAGTCTTTATGCGCGCCAAAAGAATTAAGCCCGGGCGAGCGCGCCTCCGCTCATACGACGGCATCCATTAAATTAAGGTTCCATCGGTGCGTCCAAATGGATTCAAATCGGCGGACCCTCGCCGGCAGGGGCGGTGAAGCGCGCCAGGAGCCGCTCGCCGCACCGGGGAGGGGTGCCGCTTAACGGATTGTTGAGGCTGTTTTCCGGCCGTCGCTCATCCGCGCCGGCCACCCGCGTTCAGCGCGCGCAACATGGCGATGCGGGCGAACATCATCCAGCCGCCGCCCGTCTCGGCGGCCTTGATCAAGGTCTCGATGGCGGTCTGCCAGTGTGCCTCGTGCTGGGCGTCCTCGGGCAGGTGCATGATGTAGTCCGCCGCCTGTTGAAGCGTGAGCAGCTCGCGTTTGTTGTCCACGCGAACGGGATCGTCGAACGCCGTCGACCAGGGCATGTCAGGCCGCCCGATCCGCGAGGAGTGACATCACGGCGTGATTGCAGATGCGATGCTGTCAGCCTGCCTTCTTCGCCCGCGCCGGCGCACGCACTGGCTTGTCGGCGGCCTTCTTCGGGGCCTCCTTCGCCGTCTTCGCCGCAGCGTCCTTGCCGCCTTTGCCTGATATCGGCAGCAGCATCTCGCGCTGGCCCTCGACGCGCTTCTTCGGCTTCTTTGCCTTGCTGGTGTCCTTGGCGGTCTCCTTGGCCACCTTCGCCGCGGGCGCTGCGTCCTTTTCGTTCGCGATGCTCTTCTTCAGCGCGTCCATCAAATTGATGACGTTGCCGCCGCTCTTTGGCGTGACCTTGGCTGCGATCGGCATCCCGCTGCGCTTCTTGTTGATCAGATCGATCAGGGCGGTCTCGTAATGGTCCTCGAACAGCTCGGGCTCGAACGCACCGGACTTCTTCTCGACGATGTGTTTTGCGAGGTCGAGCATGTCCCTGGTCAGCTTCACGTCCTGGATGTCGTCGAAATATTCCTGCTCGCTGCGGACCTCGTAGGGATAGCGCAGCAGCGTGCCCATCAGCCCGCTCTCGAGCGGCTCGAGCGCGATGATGTGCTCGCGGTTGGTCAGCACCACGCGGCCGATCGCGACCTTGTCCATGCTGCGGATGGTCTCGCGGATCACGGCATAGGCGTCGTGGCCGACCTTGCCGTCCGGCACGAGATAATAGGGGCGGATCAGATAGCGATTGTCGATGTCGGCCTTCGGTACGAACTCGTCGATGTCGATCGTGTGGGTGGAATCGAGCGCGATGTCGTCGAGCTCGTCCTTGGTGACCTCGATATAGGTGTCGGTGTCGACCTTGTAGCCCTTGACGATGTCCTCGGAGGTCACCTCGTCACCGGTCTCGGCGTCGACCTTGAGGTACTTGATCCGGTGGCCGGTCTTGCGGTTGATCTGGTTGAAGGAGACCTTCTCAGTATCCGAAGTGGCCGGATAGAGCGCGACCGGACAGGTCACGAGCGACAGACGCAGAAAACCCTTCCAATTGGCGCGGGGGGCCATGGGCTACTCCAAACGCAACAGGGACAGACGACTAGGATACCATCGGGGAACAACGAATCAAAGCAAGGTCGGTTGCTGAATCTTGCAACTGCGTTAACCGGCCGCCGGGCCTGCTGCCGCTGCCCCGATCCGAGCGCAAAAGCCGGAACATCATATCCAATCACGCGTTGGCTTCGGACATCGGCTGCGAGGAGGTCGTGGCTATCGAAAGCGACATCCAGAGATTGAGGTCATCATGGCAACCACGCGAGAGCAGCATCAGATCGTGGAAACTCCGACCGAGGCGCGTCAGGGCGAGCCTGGGCCTTCGGTGGCGGCGCTGCTCGCCATCTCGACCGGACTTGCGATCCTGATCCTCGCCGTCGTCTGGTTCGTGTTCTTCCGGACCTGACGGCTGAATTCACGGGAAGGGCGGACCTTCCGGCGCGCCGCGGTATGCGGCACATTGCGCCCGCCCTGCTGCCGGCTCGTCCGGTCGCAGGGCGGGCGCAGTCGCGTTGGCTGCAGACTCATCGTATATGACCAAAAAGTAACGCGGCCGGTTCCCGGCGTTCATATTGGGTTCACGCCGGAATTGCTCATCTGGTGCAGTGTTGATGCGGCCTATGTCTGGAGAGAAGCGTGCGCCTGCTCGTTGTTGAGGACGACCCCGATCTCAATCGCCAGCTCACCAAGGCGCTGACGGACGCCGGCTATGTCGTCGATCGCGCCTTCGACGGCGAGGAGGGGCATTATCTCGGCGACAACGAGCCGTATGATGCCGTCGTGCTCGACATCGGCCTGCCGAAGAAGGACGGCATCTCGGTGCTGGAGGCCTGGCGCCGCAATGGCCGTACCATGCCGGTCCTGATCCTCACCGCGCGCGACCGCTGGAGCGACAAGGTGCAGGGCTTCGACGCCGGCGCCGACGACTATGTCCCCAAACCGTTCCACCTCGAGGAGGTGCTGGCGCGCATCCGCGCGCTGCTGCGCCGCTCGACCGGCCATGCCCAGAGCGAACTCAGCTGCGGCCCTGTTACCCTCGACACCCGGACCGGCCGGGTCAGCGTCTCCGGCAATCCGATCAAGATGACCTCGCACGAATATCGGCTTCTGGCCTACCTGATGCACCATTCCGGGCGCGTGGTCTCGCGCACCGAGCTGGTCGAGCACCTCTACGACCAGGATTTCGACCGCGACTCCAACACCATCGAAGTCTTCGTCGGCCGCATCCGCAAGAAGCTCGACGTCGACATCATCCAGACCGTCCGCGGCCTCGGCTATCTCCTGACCCCGCCGGCCGCCTGACGCGTTCGGGCTTGACGGGCAGCCCGACAGGGGCCTTGGTCCGGACATGAGCTCTGACGCCCCGCCATCCTGCGCCTCCCGGGATCATTCCGATGCGCGCTAGTTCGCTTGCGAACCGCCTGTTCCTCTCGGCGACCGCCTGGCTCGTGGTAATCCTGGCCATCACCGGCGTGGTGCTGTCGTCGGTCTACAAGAGCGCCACCGAGCGCGCCTTCGACCGCCGGCTCAATCTCTATCTCCGCACCCTCATCGCCGAGGTCGCGACCCCCGACGAGCCGCCGGACCGTCAGTTCCAATCGCTTGGCGAGCCCCTGTTCGAGCTGCCGCTGTCGGGCTGGTATTGGCAAATCACGCGGACCGACACCGAAAAGCCGGAAGTGCGCTCCTCGCGCTCGCTCTGGGACAAGAAGCTGCCAAAGCTGGAGGAGCAGGGCACCGAGCTCACCGCCGCCGGCATTCGGCTCGCTTATGTCGACGGGCCCGAGGGACAGAATTTGCGCATGGTCGAACGTCCCGTCGATCTCGGCGCCGACGGCAAGTTTCTGGTCAGCGTCGCCGGCGACGACACCGAGATTTTCGACGAGACGCGCAGCTTCGACTATTATCTCGGCGGCACCTTCACGGCGCTCGGCATCGTGCTGCTGCTGACGACCGTATTCCAGGTCCGTTTCGGCCTGGCGCCGCTCAAACGCATCTCCGAATCCATCGCCGACATCCGCTCCGGGCGGGCGGAGCGGCTCGAGGGCGAATTCCCGGTCGAGATCGCGCCATTGGCGCGCGAGACCAACGCCCTGATCGATGCCAATCGCGAGATCGTGGAGCGCGCGCGCACCCATGTCGGCAATCTCGCCCATGCGATCAAGACGCCGCTCTCGGTCATCGTCAACGAGGCCGGCGCCCACGTCGCCGATCCCTTCGCGGCCAAGGTGATGGAGCAGGCGGATGTGATGCGCGACCAGGTCGCCCACCATCTGGAGCGCGCGCGCATCGCCGCGCGGGTCTCCGTGGTCGCGACCGTGACGGAGGTGGCGCCTGCCATCGAGGCGCTGCGGCGGACCATGGAGAAGATCCATCGCGATCGCGGCATCGTGGTCGAAGCCAAGGCCGATCCGTCGGCAAAATTTCGCGGCGAGCGCCAGGATCTGGAGGAGATGGTCGGCAATCTCGTCGACAATGCCTGCAAATGGGCGGCCCAGCGCGTCTTCATCGAGGTCCTGGTGGAGACGCCGCACAAGGCGGGGGCGGGCCCGCGTCTGCGCATCATCGTCGACGACGACGGCCGCGGTCTCTCAGAGGCCGAGCGCGCCCAGGTCTCCCGGCGCGGCCAGCGGC
>NZ_JALBHA010000307.1:0-7884 GCF_023006445.1 Bradyrhizobium sp. SHOUNA76 | reverse complement strand
CGCGGTGCGCGAGGTGAAGCGGCGCTTGAGATAGGCGCCTGATCGGCGGCGCCACCAGGCTGGATCGATTGCTCCGGAGCGCATCGCGCTCTCCACGCGCGCGCGCAGATGTGCCGTTGCAGGAGGAATCTGGAGCCGGGGCGGAGGTTCGCAAAGAACGGCCCCCGCCTTCCGGGGCGTGGGCTATTGGGGGTGGAGGCGGGAGCCGTTTGCGAAGTGGGCACCCGACGTGCGGGCTCGCCCGCCAGGCACCTTCAACCTAGTGCATTTGTCCACATCTTGCTATTTAATTTTTATTAATTCCGTTTTATTTTTTATTTAATCATGCCATCCTAGGAAAAATAGCCGAAAATCCCTTTTTTCCGAAATTCGGCCGAGGCGGTCGCTGTGTCGAGATCCGTCCGAAACGGTCCGGATTGCCAGTATCGGAGTGAGCCATGAGTCATTCTCCATCACTCGTGCCGCAAATTACAACAGACCGGGACGTCTATCTCGTGCTCGATGATTTCGGCCGGCAGCTGGGCCGCGCCTGGTGTGAGACGGCCGAGGAGGACGCCAATCGCGCGACCCTGCTCAGACATCTCGCTGAAGGGCAATATCTCCATCCCACGCGTATCGTGGCCTTCAATACCGCGGAGGGATGGTCGCGGGATGCCACCGCCGAAATCGCCGACGAGCTGCGCCGCCGCTATGTCGAACTCGAGGAGAGCGATCCCTCGCTGCTGGAGTTCTTGGAAAGAGCAGCGAGGCGCTGAATCTCGACCATCGAAGGCGGATGAACGCTCCGCGATTGCGCTCGAACGAGGACCGCGCCGGGGCAGCGATCATACTTCGCTTGTCATGCGGACTTCGGAGAGCGCGCCCATCGCGCGCGTTAATGCGCGTGGTCAACGAGTCCTTACCGGCCCGCCGCGGTTGGCCGTTCGCATTAAGGATGCCCCGACGAACTTCGGCAGAGCAAGGTTTTGCGGCGTATACTGCGCCGACCTTCGCAAATCCATTTCGGGCAACTGGGGCACCGCACGCAATGTCTCGTACTCTCGCCGTTGTTTTCTCCACCGCTGTCGCCGCGATTTCCATGACGGGCGCAGCCTCCGCCGGCTGCTACAATTGCTACGCGCCGCCGCCGTGCACGACCTGCTATCAGCAGCAATACGTGCAGCCGCAATACCGCACCGTCGACGAAGCCGTGATGGTCTCGCCGGGCTCCGTCGTCGCGCACCGCACGCCGGCGCAGTATCGCACCGTGATGGTGCCGCAGACCGTGATGGTCGCGCCGCCCAGCGTCCAGTACCAGCGCATCCCGCCGCAATACGCCACGCGCCAGCGCGTCGAGATGGTCTCGCCCGGCTATTCCTATTACGCCCCGGTGCAGATGGGCTGCGCGTCCTGCGGGTACTGACGCCAAGGACGAAGCGGGCTTCGAGTGGCGCTCCTCACGGGGCGCCGTTTCTTTTGCGTGCCGCAAAACGAGGCCCGGACATGGAGACCAATCCTGCCGGGCCTCGCAACCGGCGACGCCCTGGGAGGTGTCGCCAGTGTCGGGATTGCCGAGACGTCGGCGCGCGGCGGCGCCGAACCTGCCGTCAAGCTAGAGGAACAGGCTGACGCTCGCCTGACAGAGGGCGGGCGGATGGGCCGGAGGCGAGGGTGCCCAACTTGGCGTTGCCTTGTGCCGTCGACTACGTTAAGCGACAGCCTTCCGGGACTGGAAGGGTGGCCGAGTGGTTTAAGGCACCGGTCTTGAAAACCGGCGTGCCCGCAAGGGTACCGTGGGTTCGAATCCCACCCCTTCCGCCAGTATGTTGTTCTCCCTTGTTCGTACCTATTCGGACTCCACAGCAAAATCAGTGATTTGCGCCGAAAAGCTGTACTTCACAGTTCCTCGGTGTTCTTCCTAGTCTGGTCTCGGACCGTAGATTTTGCCCGTGAGTTCGGAGGACGAATTTTCGGAGGAACACATGGCAGGTAAACTCAAGCCCCTCGACGTCGAACGCCAAAACAAGCCTGGCAAGTATGCCGACGGCGGCGGGCTCTATCTGATCGTCGCGAGCGCGACATCGAAAAATTGGGCCTATCGCTACTGGAAAGACGGCAAGGAGCGCTGGCATGGCCTCGGCTCGTTCAAGGACATCTCGCTCAAAGACGCGCGGCTCTCACGCGATGCAGCGCGGCTCCGGGTCAAGGGCGATCGCAGCGCGCCGGGCGTCGACATCGTCCTAGAGAGGAGGGTGGCGCGGGAGGAGGCCAAGGCGATTGAGGCGGTCGCCAAGTTGCCGACCTTCGAGGAATGCGCCGAAACCTACATTCGTGCGAACTGGTCGACCTGGAGCGAGAAGCACCGCGATCAGTGGCCGTCCTCACTCAAGCGCTACGCCTATCCAACCATTGGCGCTCTCACGATTCCCGAGATCAAGCCGAGTCATATCCACGACCTGCTCAAACCGATCTGGATTGAAAAGCGCGAAACCGCCAACCGCGTCCGCGGCCGCATCGAGACCATCATTGCCAAAAACGTCAACATCGACGACCCCGACTTCCGCAACCCCGCCGAGCTCACCAAGCAACTTCGCGAGAAGCTTCCTAAGCGGCCGAAGCGCGCCATCCGTCACCATCCGGCATTGCCCTACGGCGAGGCGCCGGCTTTCATGCAAGCGCTCGCCGGCGCTGCTGGAACGGCCGCGCGAATGCTTGAATTCGTCATCCTCACCGCGTGTCGCACAAATGAGGCGATCGAGGGCGGCTGGATCGAAATCGACCGCCCAGATGCGATCTGGAAGATCCCGGGCCATCGGATGAAGATGGACCAGGACCATCACGTGCCGCTCACAGCGCCCGCGCTGGCGATCCTCGACGAAATGCGCGATGGCCGGCAGGGGGAGCTGATGTTCACCAATCCCGACGGTGTGGCCTTCTCAGAGAACGCCATGCTGGCGGTGCTCGACCGTCTCGGCTACGGCCACGTGACCGTGCACGGCTTCCGCTCGACTTTTGCGACATGGGCCGAGGAATGCACCGACTATCCCGACGGCGTCCGCGAGGCAGCGCTGGCGCACAAATACAAGAGCGAGACGACGGCCGCCTATCAGCGCGGCCAGAAACTCGAGAAGCGGCGCGCACTCATGCGCGATTGGGCCGACTATCTCAGCAACGCCGTTTCCCGACCGGTGCAAAATTCGGAAAACCGGGCACACCTAAGGGCGGTCTCTTAGTAACGTTGGACGGCATGCTTAGCGACGTGCTTGGCGACGGGCGTTTGCTTCGAGCAAAATCTCGCTATCGATTTGAGTTATCAGAGTAAAATTGCCTTTAGCAGCTTCCTTGAAGCGAAGCGGCCTGCCGCAGCAAGCATCCGGGCAAGCATACTAGAAACCGCTGTCCTGCAGCGGTTTCTTTCATTTTGGCAAGCGCCAAATCCCCCGAGCAAGCATCTGATTTCCTCAGCAGATTGCAAAATTGCTGTGCGTTGTTCGGCGACCTTTAGCGAACGATAGCTGACAGCTGACCGACAATTCCATGGTCAGCGAACGATAAATGCCAGTTCGGCCCTTATCCTGCTGCTTGTCCAAAACCGAAGGATGTCCGCAATGTCCCCGTCACACGCTATTTCCCTCGATGCGCCTTTCGTGGCCTCGCCCAATCAGGCGATGAAGACTCTCTTGGTTTCACGAGAGACGCTCTACAAGCTGATCAACGCCGGCGAGCTGGAATCGTACACAGAAGGCAGGGCGCGCCGTATCACGGTTGCGTCGATTGATGCTTACGTCAAGCGTCGCCTCGCCGCAGAAGCTGCCCGCCGAAATCGCGCTGCCTGAACTGACTGGAGCCGGCTGCGGACACAGCCGGCTCGCATAGCCATGTCCGAAAATTTGCCGGAATCCCTACCACAAGGCCCCGACGCCTATGTCGATAGCAGACCAGCCCGCCCCGAACAATTCACCATCGCGCCAGTGCTTGCCGGACCGGAGGCGCGCCGAAACGTTGTCGTTCGAGCACAGCGGCGCCGATTTTACCATGACGGCCGGCCACTATCCGGATGGGCGGCTCGGCGAAATCTTTATCAACGCGGCGCACGCCAACAGCATGCTCGATGCGATCGCATCTGACGCCGCGATTGCGATCTCGTTTGCCTTGCAGCACGGCGCGGACCTGGCGGTAATCAAGTCGGCGATGAAGCGAAACAGCCGCGGCGAGCCATCCTCGCCGATCGGCGCTGCGCTCGACCATGTGACGCAATGACAAAGCGCCCGACGATCGCAGAGCCAATCGAGATCACGAAGAACCGCGCTCGCAATGAATCCTTGCATGTTTCGCTGAGCGAGTACGAGGGGCACTGTCTGATCAATGTCCGGATCTACTCGACGGGAAGCGACGGCATTGACCGGCCGACGCCCAAAGGTGTTGCGATGGGCATCCGCAAGCTTCCTGAGCTCGCCAAGGCTATCACGGCCGCGCTGGGAAAGGCGCGCGAACTCGGTCTGCTGGACGAGGCCGAGCATGATTGATCCTCTCGACCTCGCATCCATCGACCGACTTACCGGCGGCCGCATCGGCCAACACGACGTCGCCTGTCCGCTCTGCGGCCCGACCAAACGAGCCCGCATCAACCAGCACCGCAAGGTCCTTCGCGTCTGGCGGATCGATACCGGCTTCGCCGGCTATCACTGCGCGCGCTGCGGCGAGAAGGGATCAACGCGCGATCGTAGCGCGCCCCCGCCTGATCCCATGGCCGTTCAACGTGCCCATGCCCAGGCTGCCGATCGCGAGCGCATTTCGGCTGCAGAACGCTTGCAGACGGCGTCTTGGCTTTGGTCGCAGCGTGAGCCGATCGCCGGCACCGACGCGGAGACCTATTTGCGCGGCGCGCGCGGATATACAGGACCTCTGCCGGGCACCCTGGGATTTCTAAGGGGACGGGGCGACTATCCGCCCGCAATGATCGCGGCGTTCGGCATCCCAGCCGAGGCGGAGCCCGGGGTTCTCTACATGCCGACTGAGGCCTTACGCGGCGTGCACGTCACGCGCCTGGCACCGCGTGGGCGCGGCAAGGCCGGCACCGCGCAGGACAAGATCATGATTGGCCGTTCGCTCGGCTCGCCTATCGTCCTAGCGCCCATCAACGACCTGCTGGGCCTGTCAGTCGCGGAGGGTATCGAGGACGCCTTGAGCGTCCATGAGGCCACGGGGCTCGGTGCCTGGGCCGCTGGTGCGGCGTCCAGATTGCCGGCCCTTGCCGATGCCGTGCCCAATTACGTCGATTGCATGACGCTCATGATCGACAACGACCGCGACGGCAGGCGACACGCTGCCGAACTCGGCCGCCTCATCGACCGCCGCGGGATCGAGACCCGTCCAATCCTTCTGCCCGATCTGGGGGCTGCCGCATGACCGATGCCAATGGATACCATCGCGCCAGCGGTAGCGCAGGCCTGCGCAAAGCGATCGACCACGCGACGGCTCCCGGGCGCAAGGGTTGGCACTTTCTCGCCGAGCACAAGGTCACGGCACCGCGGATGCTCATCAAGGGGGTTGCCCCTTATCGCGGGATTATGTTCCTCGGCGGGCAGTCCGGCGCGGGCAAAACGTTCATGGCGTGTCACATGGCGACTTCGCTGGGGAGCGGCCTCCCGTTCTTCGAGCGCCGCATCGCAGAGATTGTCGGCACCGCGATCGTCAGCAAGGAAGGGACCGACAACATCGGCAACCGCCTGACCGCCGACGCACAGGTGCGTGGTCTCGACATTCGGAAGCTGCCGATAGCGTGGCGCGGTGACCTGCCCGAGATCAAGACCCCGGAAGACGTCGAGCGCGTCGCGGCTGAATTGCTCGAGCTCCAAGACAAGATCAAAACCCGGTTCGGCGTCCGGACTGGGGCCTCGGTGTTCGACACGATCGCCGCTAACTTTCACATGACGGATGAGAACAGCAACGGCGAGATCGCGCAGGTGATCGCCAAGCTGAGGGAGTTCGAGATCCGCACGAAAGGGCTGGTGGTTCCTGTCCATCACTACGGCAAGCAGGACGGCGCGGGCTTGCGCGGCGGCTCTCTGTGGCGAGGCGGTGCCGACGTGGTGCTGAGCGTGTTGGCCGACCGCGACGAGCGCACCGGCAAGGTGTCCGCCCGAGAACTCGCCCTCGCAAAAGCCCGCGACGGCATGGAGGGGCCCATTGCGCCGTTCGAACTCAAGCCGCATGACCTCGGCACCGACGACGACGGCGAACCATTCGGCTCGCTTGTTGTGATCCCGGGCGAGCTGGGCCAGTCCGCGGTGCGGTCACGGCGCCCGAAGGCCGACGCCCGATCTGTCGTAACGCTACGCGAAGCCGTCATCGAGGCGACCAGCACCAGCGGCCAGGACATTCGCATCCGCGCCGACGGCCCCACAGTGCGCGCCGTTGAGGTGCAGAACGTGCGATCCGAGTTCTATCACCGTTATGTCACCGACGAGGACGACACCAAGAAGGCCAGCGAAGCCCGCAAGAAGGCTTTCCGCCGTCTGCTCGACAAACTGCCCCCGGACCTCGCCACAGCCTCTCAGGACGGCCGCGAATGGCTTTGGCAGGTCAGGCCATGAGCGCGCTAGAGCGCGACAGCCTTGGTCCAGAGGGACAGGGACAGACGGGACACACCCTAAAGGGTTGTGTCCTGTCCTGTCCCCCTGGTCCCATCTCGGTGGACGCGGGGACAAGCCGGGACAATGTCCCCCGATGTCCCTCTCTGTCCCCCTGTGCAGATTCTCGGGAAGGGCGGGGAATTGACCTCGTTGCATCGTCTTGCATCTTCATCGCCGCCACCGCATCGATCGAGCCGGCATCGAGGCTGCAAGCTGTCTTGCGCAGGGCAGATGAAGCCAGGCGCACGAGCTCGACACCCGCTCAGCATGAAGGCCGGCAAGCCTTCGACGGAACGTCCATCCTCCGCATAACGCTGATCACGCTTGGCTTTCACGTGGAGGCGCAAAAACCCACGGTCCAAATCCACGGTCGGAGGGGTTTTCGCGCGCGAACTGCTTCAACATCTTTCACTCTGGTAGTTGGAGGCGTGTCAGGAGCGAGTGCGCTCGCGAAACGGCTGATCTCGCCGAAATGCCAGGCTTTCCCTGCAAAAAGACCGGGGTGGGGTGGGGGTAGGGGGAAAACCACGCCCTGGTGTGGATATCGAGGTATCCTCCCAATTTCGCGGCGGCTTTTCCCCCAATCCTTTGCTGCAACTTGCTGCAAGTCCGGGAGGCATTGGTGATGCGGCCCGTTGTCGTCGAGACCGAGGCCGAGCTGCGCGCGCTGATCCGTGACCGGATTGCGGAGCTGGGAACGACATACAGCGAGGTTGATCGGTATGCGGGGCTTGCGGACTTCGCGGTGGCGAAGCTGCTCGCGCCGTCGAAGATCCGCGGCTTTGGCAACAAATCGCTGCCGCTGTTGCTGCAGGCGCTGGCGCTGGGGATTGCGCGGGTCGAGTTCATCGAGGACCGCGCCAAGGCGGCGAAGGTGCGCAAGCGGCTTGCGCCGCGCCGGCGGAAGGCACTGCGACCTGTCTCCCGTGAGTGCATTGCTAAGTCCTGCAAACAGGACGATCTTTTTTGCAGCAACACCGAGGAGCCATCATGGCGAAGACGGACAAGCGACTGATCGGCGCCCGCGTCGACGAGGAATTTGCGGAGCGCGTTGAGGCTGCGGCCGAGCGGGATGATCGGACATTGAGTTCGTTCGTCCGCCGGGCGCTTGCCGCCGCGATCGAGCCGAAGCAACAGGGGAAGGCGGCCTGATCATGCCCGACAATTCCGGTAGTGGCGGCGCGACACTAGGCGAGATGCTTCACAGCAACGACCAGGCGGCTGCGGCGGCAGCTTCGGCGGCGATCTCCCAGCCGGCGGCAGCACGGCC
>NZ_JALBHA010000306.1:0-7922 GCF_023006445.1 Bradyrhizobium sp. SHOUNA76 | reverse complement strand
GGCCTGCGGGCGGCTCGTCTGCGGCACGCGAGGTGGCGACCGCCAGGTTCGCGGCGATGACTATGCCAAGGATCAATGCTCCGATCGCACGCATGACGCCCTCCTTGCGCGCCGCTAGCGCGCCAGCACGATAGAGACCTGGATCTGGCCGCGCGTGCGCAACACCTCCAGCGCCACGTCGTCGCCGTGGCGGCTGACGCGAAGATCGACGCTGGACTCGCCCAGGCGCAGGTCGCGCAGGATCACCTCGTGGAGGAATGTCGGCAGATGCGGGTTGCGCAGACGAATTTCGCCGCGCACCACGTCGAATTCGAGGCCGAGGGCCGCTTCCAGCAGTGTGAACGGCGTCGCGCTGGCCCAGGCCTGCGGCGCACAGGCGACCGGATAGAGCGTCGGGCCGCGCCGCTTTTCGCGCCGGAAGCCGCAGAACAATTCGGGCAACCGGCGCAGGTCCATGTAGGTCGCCGCGTCGAACAGTCCCTTGAAGACATGCGCCACCGAGTGCTTGAGGCCGTAGCGCGCAAGCCCGAGCGCGATCAGCGCGTTGTCGTGCGGCCAGATCGACCCGTCATGATAGGACATCGGGTTGTAACGGACCTCGCCTTGCGCGACGGTGCGGATGCCCCAGCCCGAGAAGAAATGCGGCCGCATCAGATCGGCTGCGACAAGGCGGGCGCGGTCCTCGCGGATCATGCCGCTGAACAGGACCTGACCGGCGTTCGAGGTCCGCACTTTGCACGGCTGCTTCTTGCCGTCGAGGGCGAGCGCATAGGTGCCGAGCTCCTCGCACCAGAACGCCGTCTCGAAGCGCTCGGCCAGCGCCCTGGCCTCGGCCTCGAGCTTGCGCGCACGGTCCGGATTGCCGAGCCGCAAGGCGCAACGCGCGGCGAGCTGCTTGGCGGCGTAGACGTAGCCCTGGACTTCGGCGAGTGCGATATTGCCTTCCGCGAGCTGGCCGTCGGCGTGGAAGATCGCGTCATACGAATCCTTCCAGCCCTGGTTGGCCAGGCCCTTTTCGGTCGCGCGCTGGTATTCGACGAAGCCGTCCTGGTCGGGATCGCCGGGGCCGTCGATCCAGGCCAGACCCGCCTCGATTGCCGGCCAAAGCTCGATCAACGTGGCCTCGTCCCCGGTGCGTTCGAAATAGCTTCCGGCGAGCAGGATGAACAGCGCGGTCGAATCCACGCTGCCGTAATATTGTGAGAACGGCACCTCGCCCAACGCCGCCATCTCGCCGCCGCGCATTTCGTGCAGGATCTTGCCGGGCGCGGCATCGGCGTGCGGATCGATCGCCTTGGCCTGGAAATGCGCAAGCCGGCGCAAGACGCCCTTGGCGACGCGCGGATCGACCCACAGCATCTGGAGCGCAGTGATCAGGCCGTCGCGGCCGAACGTCGTCGAGTACCAGGGAATGCCGGCATAGGGATAACGTCCCTGCGGCGTCTCCGTCATCAGCATGTTGAGGTCGGCCATCGCCTGGCACAGCACCTCGTTGAAGATGTTGTTGGAGGTCTCGATGCTGGCGGCGCCTATCGTGGACTGGCGCATCTCGCGGCGATGGGCGAGCAAGCCCCTGAAGAAGCGCGCAGGCTTCTCTGCGATCGGCCGGTTGCAGGACACGGCGACAAACAGCGATGCCGATTCATGCGGATCCAGTTCGAGCTGCCAGGTCGCGGCATTGACCGACAGCCGCGTCGGACGCGGGTCGAAATGCAGCGCCGTGGTGCGCTCGGTGTCATCGAGACCGCGATATTCGAACAGCACGTCGGTCGGCCCGAGCAATTTGCTCGTGCCGGTCCCGCGGCGCGGCCGGCGCTCGCCGCGGACCTCGAACAGATCGGCAAAATCGTTATCGAACAGCAGCGTCAACTCGAAGCTGGCGCGCGCGTCGCCATGGTTCTGTACGCCGATGCGCTGATAGGCGGTGCCGCGCCACAGGAAGATCGTGCGCACGATGTGCAGCAGGTCCTTCTGAAACACCAGGCGGCCCTGACGGTAGATATCCGGATTGGTCAGATCGACGGTCAGCGCCGAATTGTCGTCGCGCAAATTGGAACCGAGCAGCAGCGGCTGGAGATCGTCGAGCACGAGCTCCAGCCGCGCCAGATAGCGCGTGTCGTAGTGAAACAGTCCGTCCGGCCCGCCGGCGGAGGCGCCGATGTCGCCATGGCTGTCGAGCACGATGAACATGTCGTCGTGCTTGAGGGACCGCCGCGGTCGTGCCGCGGGCCCAGTCATCGGGATGTAGAACGTCTGCTCCGCGACGGCGTCCACCGTCTGCGATACGGAGATGATCTGGGTTACGGCTTCGGCTGCCATGAGCTGCTCCCCTGCGCCTTGTTTCGAAACGCAACCAACGCGAACGCGACTGTTGGATTTACGCCGCGAACTTCGCGAGCCGGCTCATCTCCTGCGTCACCAATTCCCGATAGGGGCCGTGGCCTTGCATCAGGCGGTCCGGCGCGCCGTCCTCGATGATCTTACCATTCTTCAGCACCACCACACGGTCGAAATTGCGCAGCGTCGCGAGGCGATGCGCGATCGCGATCACGGTGCGGCCGCGCATCAGGCGCGACAGCGCCTCGCGGATGGCCTCCTCCGATTCGCTGTCGAGCGCCGCGGTGGCCTCGTCCAGCAGCAGGATCGGCGCGTCCTTCAGGAAGGCGCGCGCGATCGCGATGCGCTGGCGCTGGCCGCCCGACATCTTGACGCCGCGGTCACCGACCATGGTGTCGAGACCATCCGGCATGCTCTCGACGAAATCGCAGCGCGCGGCGATCGCGGCGCGCAGTACCTCGTCGTCGGTCGCGTTCGGGCGGCCGTAGCGAATGTTCTCGCGGATCGACCGGTGGAACAAGGAGATGTCCTGCGGCACGACGGAGATCGCCTCGCGCAGGCTCAGCTGCGTGACCTTCGAGATGTCCTGTCCATCAATGGTGATGCTGCCCTCGTCGGTATCGTAAAAGCGCTGCAGCAGCGTGAACAGCGTCGATTTGCCGCCGCCGGACTGGCCGACCAGGCCGACGCGCTGACCGGGTTGCAAGCGCAGGCTGAAGCGCTCGAAGATCTTCTCGCCGCCGGGATAGCCGAAGGTGACATTGTTGTACGCGATCGCCGCGCCGCTCTTCACCAGCGGCTCCGCCTCGGGGTGATCGCGCAATTCGTGCGGCACCAGCAGCGTCGCGATCGCTTCGGTCAGACGTGCGACGTGCTGGGTGACGTCGACCAGCGCCACCGCGAGATCGCGCGTGGCGCTCAGGATGGAGATGCCAAGCGTACAGACCAGCACGACGTCGCCGGTGGTCGCTTCGCCCTTCTGCCAGAGCGTGACGGCCCAGGCCATCAGCGCGATCGTCAAAAGCACGGTCACAGCGGCATGCAACAACCGCAGCTTTTCCAGATAACGCAGGCTGCGGCTTCGTGCGGTCAGCTCCCGGTTCACGGTCGCATCGAACCGCTCGTGCTCGTGGCCGATGCCGCAGAAGGCCCGCACCAGCGGCATGTTACTGATGACGTCGATCATCTCGCCGTCGACCACGGCGGCCTTGTCGGCGAAGTCGTCATGCAGCGGCTTGCCCGCGGCGGCGAGATGGAACATCGCAACCACCATGCCGCCGGCAATCACGATCAGGCCAAGCGCCATGTAAGGGCTGACGGTTCCAATCAGGGCGATTGCCGCAATTGTGGCAATGCAGGGCGGCAACACATTCCAGACGAACATGTTCTCGACCGTGAACACCGCGTTCGACGTCGCCGTGATGCGGCTCGTCAGCATGCCTGGCATCCGGTCGGAGAAGTAGCTCGGCGCGTGCCCGGTCAGATGACGAAATATGTCACGGCGTAAATCACCCGTGACACGAACGAAGGTGAAGCTCGCCGTCCAGCTCGCGATCCGCCACAGGAAGTTGTCGGCGGTGATCAGCGACATGAGTAAAATGAATGCCAGCCATACGTTCCCGCCATGCGATGGTCCCGCGGAGAGGCTGTCGACCAGCGACTTGACGCCGTACTGCGTGCCTACGGAGCAGGCAACGGCTGCCACGACGGCGGTCAGGATCACCAGATGCGACGCGAGACGACGCCGGAGATAGCGCAAGACAAAGGCGAATGGCCTGCGCGCGTATCCAGAAAGCTGATCCATATGGCTATCGCCCCGTTATGCTGATTTTCGTTTTGTTACTGATCGACTTGAACATCGACCTCCTCGCTCGGTTCCCGAGCCGGGCGATCACGACATGCGGATGCGGACGATCTGAGAAGATGTAGTGGCAGCATCGAGACGGCCCGCGGACGTGTCGAATATGTAACGTTCGCAGGAAGGAACTTCGCAACTGCGGGAACGTTCCCTTGTCTGGCATGCCGGTGCCGTACTGGCGGGGGTTCAACTTCATGATCGCAGAGGAGATGGTGAGATGCGCATCGCGCAGGTAGCTCCGTTGACGGAGGCTGTTCCACCCAAGCTGTATGGCGGCACCGAGCGGGTGGTGCATTGGTTGACGGAAGAGTTGGTGGCCCTTGGGCACGATGTGACTTTGTTCGCCAGCGGCGATTCGCAGACGTCAGGCAAGCTGGACGCGCTGTGGCCCCGGGCGCTCCGTCTCGACGGTTCCGTGCGCGACCCTAATGCGCTGCATATGGTTCTGCTGGAGCGGGTGCGGCAGAAATGTGACGACGAGGAGTTCGACTTCCTCCACTTCCATCTCGACTACTATCCCTGGTCGCTGTTCCACCGGCAGCCGACGCCGTTCCTGACCACGCTGCACGGCCGGCTCGACCTGCCGGAGCATCAGCCGGTCTTCAACACCTTCTCGAAGATGCCGGTGATCTCGATCTCCAATGCGCAGCGGCGGCCGGTGCCGCAGGCGAATTGGGTGACGACGATTCATCACGGTCTTCCGGAGAACCTGCTGACGCCGAGGCCGGCGAAACAGGAATATCTCGCCGTGCTCGGCCGCATCGCGCCCGAGAAGGGGGTCGACCGCGCCATCAAGATCGCGACCCATTGCGGCATTCCGCTGAAGATCGCAGCCAAAGTCGATCGTGCCGATCAGGATTACTACGACGAGCTGATCCGGCCCATGATCGAGAACAATCCGCTGGTGGAGTTTATCGGCGAGATCAGCGATCACGAGAAGTCGGATTTCCTGAGCGGCGCGCTCGGACTTCTGCTGCCGATCGATTGGCCGGAGCCGTTTGGCCTCGTGATGATCGAAGCCATGGCGTGCGGGACGCCGGTCGTCGCCTTCAACCGCGGCTCGGTGCCGGAGATCATCGACGAGGGCCTCACCGGCTTCATCGTCGAGGACGTCATCAGTGCCGCGGGGGTGGTGAACCGCCTTCCCCAACTCGATCGCGCCGCGATCCGCAAGCAGTTCGAGGCGCGTTTCACGGCGCGGCGCATGGCGCTGGACTATCTCGCGGCCTACCGCAGCCTCGCCGAGAAACAGGCGCCGCGGATCAAGCTGGTGAGCAGCGCGGAGTAAGGGCATCTCTCGTGTCCCGGACGCGCTGCAACGCTCCTGGCGTTGCGGCGCAGAGCCGGGACCCACGCGGCCGGCTGTACTCTCGGAAACATGGGCCCCGGCTCAGCAGCGCATTGCTGAAGAAGCGCTGCGCTGCGTCCGGGGCACGACCCCCTACTTCACCACCGCCCGTTTCGGCTCCACGATCTCGAACATTCTCGGAAATTCGTCCATCAGGCCCATCAGCTCGGCGAGCTTCATCGGGTTGCCTGACAACTTGACCTTGCCCGCGGCGACGGCTTCCGGAAAGCTCGTCAGCTTGGCGATCACCTCGTCGAGCGTGGAGCGCGCCAGCGTGAAGCCGGCATCGGCGCCTTCCGCCTGCACGTCCTCTGTGTAAGTGAGCGCGCAGTTCTCCAGGTTGAGCACGAAGGTCTCGCCTGTGTCCGAGAAGCTCCAGTTCAAGACGATGTGCTTGCCTTCCGCCTTCGGGCCGTTGAGACGGATACCCAGCACGTCCCAGAGCTGGGAGGTGCGCAGCGCGGCCAGCGTCTCGCGCGGCATCGGCGGGCGCGCCGGCACCTTTGGCATGCCCTGCCGCAACTCCTGCGCGCCGAACAGATAGGCGTTGCGCCAGGTCGCGCTTTCAGCGGCGTAGCCGAGTTGCTCCAGTGTATCGGCAAGCAACGCGCGCGCGGGCTGGTTGTCAGGCTCGGCGAAGACGAGGTGGCCGAGCGCCTGCGCGACGAAGCGGAATTCACCCTTGTCGAAATCGCTGCGCGCCCGTGCGAGGATCGCATTCGCGCCGCCCATATACTCGACGTACTTCTTGCCTGACTCCACCGGCGGCAGCGGATCGAGATTGACCGGATTGGCGTCGTACCAGCCGAGATATTTCTGATAGATCGCTTTCACATTGTGCCGGATGTGGCCGTAATAGCCGCGGCCGTGCCAGGCGCCTTCCAGGCTCCTCGGCGGCTCGATCGTCTCGGCGATCTCGGCCGCGGTGAGGCCGTGGTTCATCAGGCGGATGGTCTGGTCATGCGCGAATTTGTAGAGGTCGCGCTGCTGCCGGATCATGGTGCCGATGCGCTCAGCTCCCCACACCGGCCAGTGATGCTGGCCGCACATCGCCTCGGCCTTGCCGTCCCAGAGCTGCAGGGCCTCGTTCAGGTATTTCGACCAGGCCAGCGCGTCGCGCACGTCGGCGCCGCGGAACGGCAGCAGATTGTGGAAATTGTGCGTGCAGTTCTCGGCGAGGTTCAACAGCTTGTAGCGCGGGATGAAGAAGTGCATCTCCGCCGGCGCTTCGCTGTTCGGCGCCATCTGGAATTCGAATTCGACGCCGTCGATCACGCGCCTGTCGCCGGTCGCCATGATCAGGTCGGTCGGCCGCAGCAGCGCGACCGATCCGGCCGCCATCGACTTGCCGAGCCCGCAATCGACCTGCCCCCGCGTCCCCTTGGCGAGCAGCGGCCCGAACTGGTACTGCGCCCGGCGCAGCATCGCCGGTCCCGCGATGATGTTCTCGGAGACCGCGTGCTCCATGAACAGGTTCGGCGCGATGATGGGCACGCTGGCAGTGGCCAGCGCATCCTCCTCCAGCACGCCGCGCGCGCCGCCCCAATGGTCGGTGTGGGTGTGCGTAAAGATGACCGCCGCGACGGGCTTCGAACCTCGATGACTGAAATAGAGCTCGAGCGCGGCGCGCGCGCCCTCGATCGAGGTCAGGGTGTCCACCACGATGACGCCCCGGTCGCCCTCGATCAGCGTCATGTTGGCGATGTCGAGCCCGCGCACCTGGTAGACGCCGGGCACGACCTCGAACAGGCCATGATGCATGTTGAGCCGCGACTGCCGCCACAGGCTCGGATTGACCGTGGGCGGCGCCTGCTCGTCGGAGAGAAAGCCGTAGGGCTTCAGGCTCCAGACCGTCCGCCCCTGCGGATTGGCGATCTCTGCGTTCTCGATCGTGCCGAGGAAGCCACGGGCGGCATCGTCGAAATCCCGCCTGTCGGAAAACGGCAGCGCGTCCAGCATCGCCTTCTGCTGCGCGATGACGGAGGGCGTTGCGTCCTTCGGCTCGCTGATGGGTTCGGTCATGTTGGCATCCTCCCGCCCTGTTGCGCGGCATCTAACCGCATCCCGCGGTCGATTGCCATCGCCGGCGGAGGCGCGAGGACAGTGGATTCTTCTTCGTTTTTCCCCTTGTGGAGAAGGTGGCACCGAATGTGCGCGCTTATGCGGCCGCGAGCTGCTCGAACTGGCGCTTCAGCGTGACCTGGCTGATCGAGGCGTTGAAGCTCAGCCGCACCATCTCGAAACTCGCGACCACATCCATCAGAATGAGGAGCCAGAGGCCGACGTGGCGCAGATCCGGCTGCATGAAGGTCGCGATCGCGGCGGGCGCGGCGATCGCGACGAGATCGAGCAGCGCCGCGAAGGGACGCAGCGCGAGCC
>NZ_JALBHA010000305.1:0-7931 GCF_023006445.1 Bradyrhizobium sp. SHOUNA76 | reverse complement strand
CGATCCCGCCCACCGCGCGCTGCCGGCGCTCGCCCGCGCCGCGATCAAGCCGAACGGCCAGATCGACCTTGGTGCCGTGCTGCGCGGCATCGTGCGCAATCCGGCAACGCTGCATGCGCTGGTCTCGACCGGCATCGACTTCAACCGCGCGCTGCGCTCACTTCGCGGCTGCCGGGATTATCTGATCGGCACGGAGCTGATCGAGAGCGAAGAGCTGGTGTCGAAGGCGGCTTGAGCGGGGTCTTCGAGCTGACGAAACAACAGGCCCGGTCGTGCGACCGGGCCTTTTCGCTTTTTGATCCTTCCGGGAGCGAATTGGATGTCGCTTGAATCGCTCATGCGCAAATTGGTGCCCCCACGACGTCCCGTGGAAGCAGCAGGCGAATGGGCCTCAATTGAAGACGCCATGGGAGTGCTATTCCCGGATGACTTCAAGAGATTCGTTGGCATCTACGGGAGCGGCGTGATCGGAGACTTCCTGACTATTCTAAATCCGTTCTCTACGAGACCCGAGCTAAATCTGCCGAGGCAGTCCAGGCGCCAGTTGGACGTGCTGCATGCGTTGCAAGACACGTTCGGCGAACAGGTCCCTTTCAAGCTGCACCCGATCAAAGGCGGCCTATTGCCCGTAGGCATCACGGATAACGGAGACGTCATCCATTGGCTCACAAGTGACGCTGTGGCTGATTGGACGATCGTCGTGAACGAGGCCCGCAGCCCTGACTATGAGCATTTTCCATGTTGCCTGACGCAGTTTATCGAGGGGGTGATCGAAAGATCCATTCGCTGCCGGGCATTTCCGCTCTCCATTTTTCAAGCTCCTCCCGCATTCCGCAGTCTTTGATTTGACGCGCGCGCAACAGCCGGGCTGACAAAGAAAAGGCCCGGTCATCTGACTGGGCCTTTTCTTTTGAGCTGCGAGATCGTCGTCACGGGCGGCGCCATCGACGCGAGTTGGTTTCCTGAGTGCAGCCGCAAGCGTGCTTGCCGAAGCCAGGCGCCGGCATGATCGCGATTGATACCAATCTGATCGTCCGCTACCTGACCCGAGATCACGCCACTCAATCCGCGCGTGCCCGCGCCGTGATCGACGGCCAGAGGGTCTTTGCCGCCGTCACGGTGCTCCTCGAAGTCGAATGGGTGCTGCGAAGCGCGTACGGCTATCGGGCCGCGGACGTCGTGCACGCGCTTCGTGCCTTCGCGGGACTTCCGACCGTTATGGTCGAAGACGGCGCGATGGTCGCGGCGGCGCTCGACCTTGCCGAGAGGGGAATGGATTTCGCCGATGCGCTGCATCTGACGAGATCGGGACATTGCGAGGCCTTCGTCACTTTCGATCGCAAGCTCGTCAAGGCGGCGAGACAGGCGGGCCATGAGGGGGTGCGCGAAGCCCGGTAGTGTGGCCCGAAGCCGACGGAGGGTGGATAATCGATTCTCTCCTTGAGGAAGCCCCGGACGCGATCGATGTACGCATTGATGGCGTCGATTTGGTCGAACATCGCCGTCTCGGGCAAAATTTGCGTCTTGTCGAACATCTCGAATGCTCGTGTGGTTGATAACCTTGCGAACAGCAGCTTTCCCAGCATGACGGTGGGAGGGGCTCCAAGGGTGTGTCAAAATGACCCGTCGGGCAAAACAGGCGGACACCCGTCAACCCCATTCGGCAAAAATATTCCACTTTCCCGAATTTCGGATTTGTGGCATAGACCGCTCATCCCGGCCCTGCCAGAGGGGCGCTTCGCGATCGTCACGAGATGCGGGTCGGGGTGCGGTGGACGCGGTAGCGCCGGCGCGACAGGCGGTGACAGGGCGGGCAACCGTGAGTCAGGCGCGGCGCGATACGACACGGCGTGGTCACAGCGGTTTTGGTCGTCGTCGGAGGTGAGCACACGCGAGCCCCCGGCGAGCAGGTCGAAACCGTCCGCGGACGGAGAAGTCGTGTGGTCCCGGCGCCCGGGGGTCTGGCGTCAAATCTCGCCGTGGTGTGGCGGCCGACCGGCACGCGCATCGATCAGCGGCGAGGCGACGGGGGCAATAGTGCAACGCTCCCCGAGGAGAGCACGAAGGACACCGTTAAAACCATCCGCGCAGGGAAGGCCGGGCGACCGGCAACACCTGTGATCCACCCCGTGTGCATTTTTGTTTGCGCACGGATTGCGGGTGCCGCCGGCGCCCGGTCTTCCCTGCGCCCTCTGGTCTTTCAAGGGGCGAAACGAACAGCAAAGCTCGGGCGAAACAAGCCGCGGGAATGCAGGTGCGTGTCTGCGATGGAGAGCGCTCATGGAAAAAGCAAGCCGGTGCCACATACGCCGTCATTGCGAGCGCAGCGACTTGTCCGCCGAAGCCTTGGCGAAGGCGGAAGCAATCCAGAATCTTTCCGCGGAAGGATTCTGGATTGCTTCGTCGCAAGGGCTCCTCGCAATGACGACGTGGAGAGAGCGAGCAACACACTGATGCCTCGTGCCCCGGACGCAGCGCAGCGTCTCTTCGACGGTGCGCTGCAGAGCCGGGGCCCATGCATCGACACGGCACGAAGTTGCTGGGTCCCGGCTCTGCGCAGCAGCGCAAAGAGCGCTGCAGCGCGTCCGGGACACGGGCCGCTCATCTTGCGGCACAACGGCGCACAAGACAAAGGCCCGGTCGCGATCGCGGCCGGGCCTTCGTCGTGAAAGTCGATTGCGTCCGCTTACGCGGCCGTCGAAGCCTTCCGCGCCGCCTTCTCCGCGGCGGCGGCGGCTTCGTCCTTGCGGATCTCCGACAGGCGCTTCTGCACTTCCGCCGAGAAGATGTACTGCGCCGGGCGCTGCTTGCTCATGTCGATCTCCGGCGCCATCGGGCCAGAGGTCCTGATGCCGCGCAGCGACACCCACATCGCCTTCAGCGGGTTGTTGAGGGCGGCGGTCGCAGCCGTCGGCTCGTAGCCGCAATGGGCCATACAGTCCGCGCACTTCTCGTATTTGCCGGTGCCGTAGGTTTCCCAGTCGGTGGTGTCCATCAGCTCCTTGAAGGTTTTTGCGTAACCTTCACCGAGGAGGTAGCAGGGCTTCTGCCAGCCGAAGATGTTGCGCGCGGGCATGCCCCAGGGCGTGCACTCGTATTCCTGGTTGCCGGCGAGGAAGTCCAGGAACAGGCCGGAATGCATGAAGTTCCACTTCTTGCCCTTGCCCATCGCGAAGACGTCGCGGAACAGCTTCTTGGTCTTGGTGCGGTTGAGGAAGTGCTCCTGGTCCGGCGCGCGCTCATAGGCGTAGCCCGGCGACATCGAGACGCCGACACCGAGCTCGACGGTGAGGTCCAGGAACTTCGCGATCTCCTCGGCCGGATGGCCGTCGAAGATGGTGGCGTTGACGTTGACGGTGAAGCCGCGCGCCTTGGCCGCCTTGATCGCCGAGACGGCGCGGTCGAACACGCCCTTCTGCGACACGGCCTTGTCGTGATGGTCCTTCAGGCCGTCGAGATGCACGGAGAAGAACAGATACGGGGAGGGCTCGAACAGATCGAGCTTCTTCTCGAGCAGCAGCGCGTTGGTGCAGAGCGAGACGAACTTCTTGCGTTCAACGAGGCCGCGCACGATCTCGCCGATCTCCTTGTGGATCAGCGGCTCGCCGCCGGGAATGGCGACCATCGGCGCGCCGCACTCGTCGGCCGCGTCCCAGCACTCCTGCGCGGTCATGCGGCGGTTGAGGATCGCGTCCGGATAATCGATCTTGCCGCAGCCGACGCAGGCGAGGTTGCAGCGAAACAGCGGCTCCAGCATCAGCACGAGCGGATAGCGTTTGCGGCCAAGCAGTTTCTGCTTGAGCAAATAGCCGCCGATACGCATTTCCTTGAAGAAGGGGATGGCCATTACAAGTTTCTTTCTGGGCTTTTCAATTCGGGTGGGTCAGCTCGCAGCCAGTTGGGCCGGAAGCCGGAATTCGATGTTTTCCTCGCGGCCCGGCAGTACTTGGACCTTGACCGGTCCGATCCGCCGCATCGCTTCGATCACGTCATCCACGAGTACCTCAGGCGCCGAAGCGCCGGCCGTGATGCCGACAGTCCTGGCATTCTTCAACCACTCCGGATTGAGCTCGCTGCCGTCGGCAATCAGATAACTCGCGACGCCGGCCTCGGTGCCGATTTCGCGAAGCCGGTTCGAGTTCGAGCTGTTGGCGGCGCCCACCACCAAGATCACGTCGACCAGCTTGCTCAAGTCCCTTACCGCAGATTGGCGGTTCTGTGTCGCATAGCAGATATCCCGGATATCCGGGCCTTGAATATCTGTAAAGCGGGCCTGAAGAGCCGCGATGATGTCCCTGGTGTCGTCGACCGACAGGGTGGTCTGGGTGATGTAGGCCACTGGCGCATCTGCCGGCAGCGTCAGCGCGTTAACCTCTTGAACGCTTTGAACAAGCAGCACGGGGGCGGGAACCTGGCCCATCGTGCCCTCGACCTCGGGGTGGCCGGCATGGCCGATCAGGATCAGCGTGCGGCCCTTGCTGATGTACCGCTTCCCCTGATTGTGAACTTTCGTGACCAGCGGGCAGGTGGCATTGAGCACCGGAAGGTCGCGCGCGGCGGCCTCTTCCTCGACGCTGCGGGCGACGCCATGGGCGCTGAAGACCGTGACCGCCTTCGGCGGGACCTCGGACAGTTCCTCGACGAAGATCGCGCCTTTGTTCTTCAGGCTCTCGACGACGTATTTGTTGTGCACGATCTCGTGGCGCACGTAGACGGGCGGGCCGTACTTCTCCAGCGCCCGTTCCACGATCTCGATTGCACGCACCACGCCCGCGCAGAAGCCGCGCGGTTGCGCCAGATAAACTTCCATTGGACGCCCATCACGCAAGTTGCACCAATTCGCTTCGTAAGTCCCCAGCGGCACTCCGATACTGACCAATGAGTTGCAATATCCGCACCATTGGTTCGCGCAAGCGGTAGCCACCCACCCTCATCGGGGCTCCGGCGCATGGAGGCGCAACACTTTGTGGCAAAAAATCGGCAAAAAGGAAAGGTCGAATGAAACCTGGGCGCCCCGTCGAGGTAGATCTAGGTAATATAGTAGGATGATCACTGCAGGCAAGATGGGCGACATCTGTGCCCGGTCCTTCGTCACTTTCCCGCCTCAACTCCCCGGCTATACCGACGGGCCCCGCATGGTTTTGCCCGGTCTACCGCCGTTTACCTCGAACCTTGTGCGGCGAGAACCGCCCAAAACAGCAATAGGTTTCGCCTGGGAACTCCGTTAAACAGCGGGCGTTTCCGGCAAGCTGTTAACCGCAGAAAGAAAAGAAGTGCTGCAAAGCGTCGTCGTTGCCATCGTCAGGGCCTGCACCCGGTTTGCCTCCCTCGTCGTCGTTCTCGGGCTCCTGCTGGCAGTGGCCGCGGGCTATTACGCGTCCCAGCACTTCGCCATCAACACCGACATCAATTCGCTGATTGCCCAGAATCTGGACTGGCGCCAGCGCGACCAGCAGTTCGACCGGGCCTTCGACCGCGACGCGACGATCACGGCGGTCGTCGAGGCCAAGACCCCCGAAATGGCGAGCGCGGCGTCGGACGCGCTCTATGCCAAGCTGAAGGACGACAAGACCAACTTCCAGTCGATGCAGCAGCTCGGCAGCGGCGAGTTCTTCGAGAAGAACGGCCTGTTGTTCCTGCCGACCGAGGAGGTCGGCAAGATCACCGGCCAGTTTGAATCCGCAGCGCCCCTGATCGAGATCATGGCCGGCGATCCCTCGATCCGCGGCCTGACCGGCGCGCTGGAGACGGGCCTTGCCGGCGTCAAGCGCGGCCAGGTCAAGCTCGACAACACCGCGCGGCCTTTCAACCTGATCGCGCAGACCGTCGAGACCGTGCTCAACAAGGGCAATGCGAGCTTCTCATGGCGCGAGCTCGTCAGCGACGAGCCGCTGTCGGATTCCGACAAGCGCGCCTTCATCGAGTTCAAGCCGATCCTCGACTACAACGCGCTGGAGCCCGGCAAGGGTGCCACCGATGCGATCCGCAAGGCCGCCGCCGATCTGGATTTCGCGACCAAATACCAGGCGCGGGTGCGGCTGACCGGCCCGGTGCCGATCGCCAACGAGGAATATGCCACCGTCCAGGAAGGCGCCGTCGTCAACGGCGTCGGCACCATCATCGTCGTGCTGCTCATCCTGTGGATGGCGCTGCATTCGTCGAAGATCATTTTCGCGGTATTCGTCAATCTCTTCGTCGGCCTTGCGCTGACGACCGCTGCCGGCCTGATGATGGTCGGCTCGTTCAATCTGCTGTCGATCGCGTTCGCCGTGCTGTTCGTGGGGCTGGGCGTCGATTTCGGTATCCAGTACAGCGTCCGCTACCGCTCGGAGCGTTACAAGCACAACGATCTCTCCGGCGCGCTGGTGCTTGCCGCCAAGCGCTCCGCGGTGCCGCTGTCGCTTGCGGCCATGGCGACCGCGGCTGGCTTCCTCTGTTTCCTGCCGACCGATTACAAGGGCATCTCCGAGCTCGGCCAGATCGCCGGCGTCGGCATGCTGGTGGCGTTCCTCTCCTCGATCACCGTACTGCCCGCCATGCTGAAGCTGTTGAACCCGCCCGGTGAGCAGGAGCCCGTCGGTTATGCCTTCCTGGCGCCGCTCGATCACTTCCTGGAGAGGCACCGTGTGCTCGTCGTCGGCGGCACGCTGCTGCTCGCGCTCGCCGGCCTGCCGCTGCTCTACTTCCTGAAGTTCGACTTCAACCCGATGAACCTGCGAAACCCGCACGCTGAATCGATCGCGACCTTCCTGGATTTGCGCAAGGACCCCAACACCGGCGCCAATGCCATCAACGTGATGACCACGTCGGAAGAGCAGGCAAGGGCGGTCGAGGCGAAGCTGGAGAAGGTGCCTGAGGTGCTCAGGGTGATGTCGCTCAACAGCTTTGTGCCGCAGGACCAGCCGCCGAAGCTGAAGCTGCTCGCGCAGGGCGCCAAGGTGCTGAACCCCGCACTCAATCCTGACCAGATCGACGCGGCGCCGTCGGATCAGGAAAATGTCGAGGCGCTGAAGTCCTCGGTCGACAATCTGCGCCGGACCGCGGGTGAGGCGAAGGGCCCGGGTGCGGTCGCCTCGCGCCGTCTGGCAGACTCGCTCGAAAAGCTCGCCAATGGCGACGAGGCCACGCGCAACAAGGCGCAGGACGTGTTCGTCACGCCGATAAAGATCGTGTTCGACCAGCTCAGAAGCGCGATGCAGGCCGAGCCTGTCACTCTGAAGTCGCTGCCGCCCGATCTCGTCAGCGCCTGGAAGAGCAAGGATGGCATTATCCGCGTCGAGGCGCTGCCCAAGGGCGATCCCAACGACAACGACACGCTGCGCAAATTTGCGGCGGCGGTGCTCGTTGCCGAGCCGACCGCGATCGGCGGGCCGGTCTCGATCCTGAAATCCGGCGATACCGTGGTGAGGGCGTTCATCCACGCCGGCATCTACGCGCTGCTGGTGATCGGCCTGTTGCTGTGGATCACGCTGCGCCGGTTCGTCGACGTGCTGATGACGCTGGTGCCGCTCCTGGTGGCCGGTGCCGTGACGCTCGAGATCTGCGTGCTGATCGGTCTGCCGCTCAACTTCGCCAACATCGTCGCATTCCCGCTGCTGCTCGGCGTCGGCGTCGCCTTCAAGATCTATTATGTCGTGGCCTGGCGCTCGGGCAGAACAAACCTGCTCCAGACCAGCCTGACACGCGCGATCTTCTTCAGCGCGCTGACGACGGCGACCGCGTTCGGCAGCCTGTGGCTGTCGAGCCATCCCGGCACGTCCAGCATGGGCAAGCTGCTGGCGCTCTCGCTGGTGACGACGCTCGCGGCCGTGCTGCTGTTCCAGCCGGCCCTAATGGGCAAACCCCGCAATCTCAGGGAGTAGGCAGATGTCGCCAACCGGGTCGGCGGCGCCCTTCTGACCGGGCTTGGCTGCGCCGGCCGGCTTCGGGAC
>NZ_JALBHA010000304.1:0-7943 GCF_023006445.1 Bradyrhizobium sp. SHOUNA76 | reverse complement strand
AGCCGCACGTTTTCGCGCACGCTGGCCCAGGGCATCAGGGTGGGCTCCTGAAACACGAAACCGATGCCGTGACCCGGCTGCGGGACGCCCTCGCGGCGCGCCACCCGCACGCTGCCCGATGACGGCGCGCTGAGCTCTGCGATGATGCGCAGCACCGTCGACTTGCCGCAACCGGAGGGGCCCAGCAGCGAGATGAACTCGCCCTTGCGGACAGTGAGATCGAACGGGCCGAGCGCCATGACGCCATTGTCATAGGTCTTCGTGACCCCGCGCAGGCTGACGGCGAGCGCCGTCAGGCTGGCCTCGACGGCGGATGAGGTTTGGACAGGGGACATCGACCGTGCGTTACGGCTTGCTCGGGCGCAGCTCGACGCCGACGCCCTTGTTGACGAAGCGCAGCGTGTAGGATTTGCGGAAGTCGAGATCCGCCTTGACGACGCCGGCCTTGACCATCTTGTTGAAGAAGGAGGCGTAACGCTCGTCGCTCATCGCGCCGATGCCGTTCTTCAAGCTGTCGCCGGAATCGACGATGCCATGCTCCTTCATCTTGGCGACGGAATAGGCGAGCAGATCGTCGGTCATCTCAGGATTGAGCTTCTTGATCATGGCGTTGCCGGCAGAATTGTCGCGGTAGATGTAATTGTACCAGCCGACCATGGAGGCATCGACGAAGCGCTGGACGAGATCGGACTTCTTCTCGACGATGTCGCGGCGGGTCTCGATCAGGGTCGAATAGGTGTTGAAGCCGTAATCGGCGAGCAGCAGCACGTTCGGCTTGAAGCCGGCGGCCTTCTCGACCGCGAAGGGCTCGGAGGTGACGTAGCCCTGCATGGCGCTCTTGGGATTGGCGATGAAAGGCTGCGGATTGAAATTATAGGGGCGGACGTTCTTCTCGCTGAAACCATATTCGGACTTCAGCCATTGAAAGTAGCTGCCCATGCCCTCCTTGGACACGAACAGCGTCAGCGGCTTGAGGTCCTCGATCTTGCTGACCTTGGCATCCGGCTGCGTCAGCATCACCTGCGGATCCTTCTGGAAGATCGCGGCGATGGTCACGACGGGGACGTTGTTGGCGACCGCATCGAACGACATCAGCGTGTTCGCCGCCATGAAGAAATCGATCTTGCCGGCGATCAGCAGCATCCGGTTGTTCTCATTGGGCCCGCCGGGGACGATGGTGACGTCGAGGCCGTATTTTTTGTAGGTGCCGTCGGCGACGGCCTGGAAGAAGCCGCCATGCTCGGCCTCGGCGACCCAGTTGGTGCCGAAGGTGACCTTGTCCAGCGTCTCGGCGCGCACGGGGACGCCGCAGACGAAGGCGGCCATCAGGCCCGCCGTGAGCGCTCGCCGCAGATGAAAGGGGGTCATAATGGCACTCCGTCGATCGCTTCCGGCCAATCGCGTCTGGCTCATGTGGACACAACGCGATAAAACCGCATGACATCAGGGGACGCGAGCCGGCCGGGCCCGCATCCCCTGATAACCCAAATTACGTGACAAATTCGGGCAAAGAAACCTTGATGACGCCGTCCCGCGACTGGACCGAGATCCGCTGGGCCGATGCGCCCCCTGCGGAGACGTCGCGCTGGATCGCGGTGCTGCCGCTGGCGGCGACCGAGCAGCACGGCCCGCATCTGCCTGTGACGACCGACGTGTTGATCGCGGAGGCGTATCTGGCGCGGGCGCGCGAGTTGTTGCCTGAGAACGTTCCAGCGACGTTTCTCCCCGTCGAGCCAGTCGGGATCTCCACCGAGCATATCGATTATCCCAGCACGCAGACGCTGGCGAACGACGTCGCGCTGAAGCGATGGACGGGAATCGGCGAGGATGTCGCGCGGCGCGGCGTGAGGAAGCTCGTCATCATCACCAGCCATGGCGGCAACAGCGCGGCGATGATGTTGATTGCGCAGGATTTGCGCGCGTATCAAAAACTGTTGGTGGTGACGACGTCCTGGTCGCGGCTTTCGGGCGCTGACCAATTGTTCCCGGCCGACGAAGTGCGACACGGCATTCATGGCGGCGCCATCGAGACCTCGATCATGCTGGCGCGCTATCCCGATCAGGTGCGTAAAGCTGAAATCGCGGATTTTCCCGCGAGCAGCATCGCGATGGAAAAGCAGTATCGCTGGCTGTCGACGCAGCGGCCCGCACCGTTTGCCTGGCAGGCGCAGGATCTGAACGCCAGCGGCGCAATCGGCAACGCGACATTGGCCGTGGCCGAGAAGGGCGAGCAACTCGTCGATCAAGGCGCCCGCGCTTTTTGCGAGCTTCTGAGCGAGGTCGATAACTTCGACGTGAACAGGCTCGCCAAGGGCCCCCTCGGCTAGGCCATATCCATCTGGAATTGTTCAGGAATATGCTTCGATTCGGGAGCGGCTTTGCCGCATTCGAACCGGACGCGAGCAGCCTCCGTCAAACTGGGCACGCGGGCCACAACGGACCGCCTCAACCCCGGATGGAGTTTCACATGTCGATCAAGACCAAGATTGCCGCCATCGCTCTCGCCGCCCTCGCCGTCACCGGCAGCATCGTGTCCACCACGTCCTCGGCCGAAGCCAAGCAGCCCGGTTGGGTCTGGGGTGTCGGTGCCGGCATCGCCACTGCCGCCGTCGTCGGCTCCGCGATCGCCGCCAGCAACGACCCCTATTACAACGGCTATCACCGCTGCGGCTGGGTCGCCCAGTACAACGCCTTCGGCCAGTACGTCGGCCGCGTTCGTACTTGCTACTGATTTGAGTACCTGAGGCCGATCTCACGTGGATCCTGCGTCCGACACGGGCGCCTCATCCACCCCGTGTCGTGCCCCCGACCCCGCCCGGACGTCCCCCCGGGCGGGGTCAACTGTTTTAGTGCCGCCAGAACAGCCCAACAATGACTCAGACTGTCCTTCCGATTGCACGTTCCACGTGTCAGGATACGAATGGGTGGCTGGAGGGCGAGCGTGAATTGGCGGATCTCAATTGGATCGATCCTGATTGCGATCCTGACATCGACACAAGCATTTCCCGAGCCGGCCTCACAGCCGCAAACAGTGATCCAGGGCGACAGCCGCCCCGCCGTGGACGTCGAACTCGTGATCGCGGTCGACGTTTCCTACTCGGTGCAGCCGGATGACCTGGCGGCCCAGCGCGAAGGCTATGCCAAGGCCGTTGTCTCGGAGGAGTTTCTTCGGGCCTTGCGGACCGGCCCTATCGGCAAGATCGCGCTGACCTACTTCGAATGGTCATCGACAAGGGATCAGGACGTCGTCGTCCCCTGGCGGCAGATCGACGGACCGGAAGCGGCCGAGGCCGTCGCAGCTGAAATCATGAAGGCACCGATCCGCC
Organism: Bradyrhizobium sp. SHOUNA76; assembly: GCF_023006445.1. Taxonomy (NCBI): domain Bacteria; kingdom Pseudomonadati; phylum Pseudomonadota; class Alphaproteobacteria; order Hyphomicrobiales; family Nitrobacteraceae; genus Bradyrhizobium; species Bradyrhizobium sp. SHOUNA76. The sequence goes on along the minus strand of NZ_JALBHA010000304.1, from coordinate 4,617 downwards.
GCGGTTCGCGCACGTCGATTTCGGGTGCGATCAAGTTCGCCATGCCGCTGTTCGAGCTGAACCCGTACCGGGGCGCGCGCCGCATCATCGACGTTTCGGGCGATGGCCCCAACAACAACGGCGATCCTGTCGCCACCGCGCGCGACACAGCAGTGCAGCAGGGCATCGTCATCACCGGCCTGCCGATCGTGGTCAATGCAACGCCTCCTGGTCAGGTGGACATCAGCCATATCGATCATATCGATTGGTACTATGAGGATCGCGTGATCGGCGGCCCAGGTTCCTTTGTTGTGCCGGTCACCGATCGCGAAAACTTCAAGGAGGCGATCCGGACCAAGCTGGCGCTCGAGGTCGCGGGCCGCACGCCGGATCACTCGCCGGCGCCCTCAGTGGACAAGAAACCGCGGGTTCTCTGCACGATTGGTGAAAAACTCTGGCAGCAGCGGTGGGATACGGCCGGTCCGGCGACGAACGGTCCGGCCCCGAGCAAGCCAGCGGCGAATGGTCCGGCGGCGATCAATCCGATCAGCCAGGATGACGCGTTGCTCAGCAAGAAGATCAAGGGCATCTGCCGCGGCTGCTAGGTGCTCTCGTTAGTCGCCGACTGACCGCCGACCTTCGCGATTCCCCCGACCCTCGCATTTGTCCTGGGCTTGGATAGGTCTCCAGCAAAGGCCGGGCTCCGCTCGTACAATCGCGGTTTCTGCCCCGTTGAGGCGATGTTGCAGTCCCGTCACATGACGGTGCGAACCATCACCCGCGGCAATCCGCACCAGTTGCTATTGCGAATTAATCGCAATAAGGTTCGCAACGAGCGCAGGGACTTGGGACGAAATTGCGTCGGGCAGAGATCATCTCGGCCGATCGCGTGACCTCAGGACCCTGATGACAGGGGCACCGCGAATCGGCAGGGATGTCGCGGCGGGTGGATACATTCGCGTTTGGGGGCGTAGGTTTTGACGTTGAGAAGTCACCGACACCGGTTGCTGCACACGGCGGCCGTCGCAGGCCTCCTGGGGCTTCCCGTTGCTGCCCACGCGGCCGATCTGCCGCTGAAGGCGCCGGCGCTGAGAGCGGTCTATGACTGGACCGGACTCTATATCGGCGCGCATGCCGGCTATGGCCGCGGCTCGTCGCACTTCGCACTGAACGACGGCACCGCAATTGGCGACAGCGGCGTCTTCAGCGGCATGATCGGCGGCGTGCAGGCCGGCTACAATTACCGGCTCAACTCCGGCTGGCTGATCGGCGTCGAAGGCGATTTCTCGTTTCCCAACTACATCACCTCGAATTCGATCGTGTCCTTCCTGGCGACACCCGCCAACACCGTCACGCAGCAATGGGACTACGCCGCGAGCGTGCGCGGCCGCGTCGGCTACACCAGCGGTCCGTGGCTGGTCTACGCCACCGGCGGCTTTGCCTGGATGGGCGAGCGCTATTTCGACACGCCGGCCTCCGGCGCCGAAATCCCGAAGATCCTGAACACGCGGCCCGGCTGGATCGCGGGCGCGGGCGTCGAATACGCCTTCGCGCCGCATTGGAGCGCACGGCTCGAATATCTCTACAGCCGCTTCGACGGCGCGAATGTCGCCTTCTCTACGGGCGCCCAATACACCTCGTCGTCGCTCGACTTCCAGCAAGTCAGGGTCGGCCTCAACCGGAAGGTCGATTGGCCGGGCGTGCCCAGCTACGACCCGAAGAGTTCTTTGATCGACACGGAATCCGATCGCTGGGAGATCCACGGCCAGAGCACTTATCTGCCGCAGGGCTATCCGTCGTTCCCCGCGCTCTATACCGGACCGAACTCGCTCTCGCCGTCGCGGCAAGCCAAGGCGACCTGGAGCAACAGCCTGTTCCTGAACGCACGGCTGTGGGACGGCGGCGAGGTCTATTACAATCCCGAACTGCTGCAGGGATTTGGACTGAACGACACGGTCGGCGCGGCCGGCTTCCCCAACGGCGAAGCGCAGAAGTCGAACTTCCCCTATCCGCACTACAACACCTCGCGCCTGTTCGTGCGCCAGACGTTCGGCTTTGGCGGCGAGCAGGAGGAGCTCGCGAGCGGGCAGCTGCAGCTGGGACAAAAGGTCGACGTGTCCCGCCTCACGGTGCAGGCCGGCAAGTTCGCTGTCGTCGACGTGTTCGACGGCAACGCCTACGCCAAGGACACCCGCAGGGATTTCATGAACTGGTCGATCTGGGCGCCGGGCGCCTTCGACTATTCCGCCGACAAGGTCGGCCTCACCTACGGCGTCACCGCCGAGCTCAATCAGAAGCAATGGGCGCTGCGCGGCGGCTATTTCCTGATGGTCTCCGAGTCCAACTCGAATCATTTCGACACCAGGGTCGGGGAGCGCGGCCAGTACGTGCTCGAGCTCGAGACGCGCTTCTCGCTGTTCGGCCAGCCCGGCAAGCTCAGGACCATGGGCTGGCTCGACAGCGCCAATATGGGCAGCTTCCGCGAGACGCTGAACAATCCCGCGCTCAATCTCGACATCGCGCAGACCCGGCGCGGCCGCGTGAAGTATGGTTATGTGCTCAACCTCGAGCAGGCGATCACGGACGATGTCGGCCTGTTCAGCCGCTGGAGCTGGAACGACGGCAAGAACGAGACGCTGGCCTTCACCGACATTCATCGCAGTCTATCCGCGGGATTGTCGATCAAGGGCACGAGATGGGGGCGGCCCGACGACGTGGTCGGCATCGGCGGCGCGATCAATGCGATTTCGCAGGACTACCGCGACTTCCTCGCCGCCGGCGGCCTCGGCGTGCTGGTTGGCGACGGTGCGCTCAACTACCGCAAGGAGCGCATCCTCGAAACCTATTACGCCTATGCGGTGAACAAGAATCTCACGCTCACCGCCGACTACCAGCTGATCGTCAACCCTGCCTACAATGCCGACCGCGGACCGGTGTCGGTGTTCTCAGGACGGCTGCACGGCGAGTTCTGAGCCGCCACGGCTCAGAACAAGAGCGTGCCCCCCCGAGACGAACAGCAGCGCCAGCACGATCTTGCGGAATGCGGCCTCGTCGATCCGGCCGAACAGTTTCAGTCCCAGCCACGTTCCGGCAAACAGGAACGGCAGGCCGAGCGCGAACAGCTTCGCCGTGTCGAGCGAGAAAGCCGTTGACCAAACCGACCGTCATGTCAGCGGCCGCCGGCACGACGGCCGCGAGCTTGGGGCTGCGGCCGGAAGAATGCGTACAGGCTATAGGCGATCAGAACAGCTCCAACCACGATGCGGACACTCTTCGGATCAGCCCAGGTTAAGAAGCGATACCCCGGTCGGCACGCCGATGACTGCACCGATGATGAAAGGCCACAGCCGGCGCCAGTCGAGCACAGCGCGCAGCTTCCAGACCGAGTAACCCTGCACGAGAAGGCCGAAGCCGACGATCAGACTGGCGCTCTGAACAGGCGTCAGCACGTAAAGCCACAGCGATGCCGCGACGAGGCCGAAGGCGAAGCCGGAGGTCTAGGTGAAGCTGCCTCCCTGTACAATGAGCTTGTTACGCGGCCCGGATCGCATCCAGGAATTTTCCGACCTCGACCTTGAGACGGCTGCTCTCGCCGGACAGTGACTTGGCGGACGCGAGCACGTTGGAAGATGCAGATCCGGTCTGGCTTGCGCCGCGCTGCACGTCGACGATGCTGGCAGAGACCTGCTGGGTGCCGCGCGCGGCCTGCTGCACGTTGCGGGAAATCTCCCGCGTCGCTGCGCCCTGCTCCTCGACTGCCGCGGCGATTGCGGAAGCGATCTCGGACATGCGGCTGATGGTGTCGCCGATCGCCTTGATGGCGCCGACCGAATCCTCCGTCGCGGTCTGGATTCCCGCGATCTGCTGGCTGATCTCGCCGGTGGCCTTGGCGGTCTGCTCAGCCAGCGCCTTGACCTCGGAAGCGACCACCGCAAAGCCGCGCCCGGCCTCACCGGCGCGCGCCGCCTCGATGGTGGCGTTGAGCGCCAGAAGATTGGTCTGGCCCGCGATCTGGCTGATGAGCTCAACCACGTCCCCGATGCGGCCGGCGGCCTTGGCCAGCTCGCCGACATGGTCGTTGGTCCGCCCTGCCTGCTGCACCGCTTCGCCGGCAATGCGCGCGGAGTCCTGCACCTGCCGGCTGATCTCGTCGACCGACGAGGCCATCTCCTCGGCCGCCGCGGCGACGGTCTGCACGTTGGTGGAAGCCTGTTCGGAGGCGGCCGCGACGGTCGCGGTGACCTTTTCCGATTGATCGGCCGTGCTGGTCAGCGTTCCCGCGGACACTTCCAGTTCGGACGACGCCGATGACACCGTGTTGATGACATCGCCGATCATGGCTTCGAACTCGCGCGCGATCTGGTCCATGCGCTGGCTGCGCCGGAGCTTCGCGTCGGCCTCGATTGCGGCTGCCTCGTCGGCTTCCTTCTTGGCGAGCAGCGAATCCTTGAAGTGCTGCAGCGACCCTGCCACCTGGCTGATCTCGTCATCGCGACCCGTCGCGGGGATCTCGACCTCGTGCTGTCCGGCTGCGAGCGTTCCGATCACCTCGGCCAGCTTCGCAAGCGGCGTCACGACGCGGCGGCGCAGCATCATGGTCACGCCGGCGAGTGTGCCGAGCAATGCCAGCACGACGAC
>NZ_JALBHA010000303.1:0-7951 GCF_023006445.1 Bradyrhizobium sp. SHOUNA76 | reverse complement strand
CGGCCGGTCGGTCGGAAGATCGAGCATCGCCGGCACGCCGGAGAAGCGCGACCGCCAATAGGACAATTGGCGCTCCAGCACGGCGCCCTGCAGGCGCTGGCGCTGCCAGATCGCATAATCCGCATATTGAATCGGAAGGGGCGGCAGGGAGGGCTTCTCGCCTTGCGCGTAGGCCGAATAGAGCGTGCTGAGCTCGCTGATCAGTATCCCCAGCGACCAGCCGTCGAAGATCATGTGGTGCAGCACCAGCAGCAGTGCATGCTCCTGCTCAGACAGTTTCAGCAGGGCGCTGCGAAAGAGAGGCGCAGTGGCCAGATCGAAGGGAGTCCGCGTCAAATCCGCCAGCTGGCGGCGGAACTCCGCTGATTGATCCTCACCAGCCAGCGCCGACAGATCGGTCAGAATCAGATCAATCCTGATATCGGCTTCGACGAACTGAGCGGGCGCCCCATTCTCCAGCCCCGCTCGCGTCCGGAGCGTCTCGTGACGGCGGACCAGCTCGCTCAAACTGCGTTCGAGCGCGTCGAGATTCAGCTCGCCCTTGAACCGGAGAGAGGCCGGAATGTTGTACTCGCTTCCCCCAGGCTGAATTTGATCGAGCACCCACAACCGCTCCTGGGTGAAGGACAACGGAACCGGATCCGCATGATCGCGCGGGCGCAACTGCGGCTCGGCGCTTGCAACACCCGCATTCATCAGAAGAGCCAGAAGCTCCGCCCGCTCGATCTCCAGCGTCTCCGCCACGCCGCCCTCGTATCCCATCGCTATCCACCCACCTTCATGCGCTCCAATGCCGCCTTGATCTCCTCGGGCGACATCGACGCGATCTGCGCCCGCAGATCAGACTCGCGATCCGCCTGAGGCGTGTTCGCTTGCTTCTCGACCTTCAACGCGAGGTCAGCGATCGTCGGTGCTTCGAACACCACCCGCAGCGCCAATTCGATGCCGAATGTCTCGCGCACGCGAGCCATCATACGCGTCGCCAGCAACGAGTGGCCGCCGAGCTCGAAGAAATTGTCGTGCACTCCGACCTTCTCCAGCCGCAGCACCTCGCACCAGATGCCCACCAGTCCTCCCTCCGTTGATGTACGAGGCGCCTGATAGACGACTGCAGCCTTCCGGCCCGGGCGTATTGCCGGGGTACGCAAGGCGGTCACGATCTCACCGACCGTCCGCAACTCCGCGGCGACGAGTCGGCCGAAGCGGTGGCTCGCAACCTTGAAGTCCAACTGGGTCGAGGGCTGCGTAGCTTCACGCTGTTCCGGAATGACATCAGGAACGGCTTCCGCCAACTCCATCGTGCCGGCTTCCCTGCGGCGCTGAAGCGCCGCGGCGAGATCGGACAGAGAGAAAAGACATGTCGCATTCAGCTCGGGAGATGCGCCGACGAGCCGGCAGAGCTCACGCAGGAAAGCTTGCGCTGGCATGTTTCGTGGCGTCGGCCGGAAATCGAAGCTCAACCGATCACCGCCGGCCTTCCGCGCTTCCTCGACCAGCCGCTCGACGATCCTGAATTCCACATCGCGCCCGAGCACACGACAACTGAGCGCGAACAGCTCGACCCGCCAGACTTCCGCCGACCGGTCGAGAACCAGCAGGCCCGACTTACCGTAGTCGCCAAATCTGTCGCTGACGTCGATGATGAAGCTGAGCCTGGCTGGCGACCCGATAATGGCCCTGACGTCGCCATCGCCAAGCTTCAGCCCCGTCGTGTTGAACTGAGTCGTCCGCTCCGTGATCTGGACCACGCGGTCGACGTCCTTCGCCTCAGCCATCTGGGGAATGATCTTGAGCTCAAGCCCCCTGATGAACTCCTGCAGCGATGGCGAATGCCGGCGCTCGTCGTGCCGCAGCCGCTCCTCGCGATAGCGTCGCGTCCGTTGCCGATCCTCCGAAGTCGCTCCCGCCCCGTCGAACATCCAAAGACGATCGAGCAGATTGGCGATTTCGACGTCTGACGACGGCAGCGCAATTGTCAAAACGTCAGGCTGCTCGGCCTCCATGCGCGCGCATTCGATTGGATCATCGTCAAGGAACACGAAGCTGTTCAGCGCGAGATCCAGCTCCTTCGCCAGCTCCGCGATGGCCGCAGGCTTCGGACCCCAACCGATCCGGTGTGACGTGATGTCGTCGAGCGAGAGGACCATGTCTGGATTGGCTCGGAAGACCTCGAGCGCGTCTGCCTCGTTGTTTCGACTGCAAAGACAGACCAGAACGCCCTTCCCCGACAATTGAATCAGATACTCCTGTAACAGTCGGCGTCCATGCGTGATCGTCACGCCGTGCGGACCGTCCTCACCGCAGATGCCCTTCCAAAGCGTATTGTCACAGTCGACGACGATCACTTTGTAGATGTGCCGATTCACCTCGAGCAGAGTGCGAACCGCGCTGGTGGCCGCGGAGGCGAAGAACGGCGGGCTGTAAGGAATGCTGGCGACCTTGTCGAGGTAGCTGTCGTGTACGGTCGCCAGCTTGAGTGCTTTTGCGGTGTCATCAAGGGACAGCAACCTGACCTGAGGAATGGCGCGGCATGCATCGACCAGCCGCTGCTCGATGACCTCCAAGCGCAGCGCATCCTTGCGACTTGCGAGCACGTCGGGCGAAGCCGGACAGACGCCGACCAGACAATAGCCCTTGCCGGCGGCCGCCGCATCGCGAAGCAGCGTGACGAACTCCTCGGCATTGCGCTCGATGGCCTTGATATCGAGCGTTTCGCGCTGATCGTCGTCCGCTTGCGACGCAATCCGCCGGCCCCAATCTTCCAACCTCAGGAGGATCAGATGGACCTGTCGCGGATCCATGCTGAGCGGCCGCTCCGCCAGCAGGCTCTGCAGAATCTGGTTATATCCTGTGGTCTTGATCCGCGCCGTGAGCCCCATTCGTTCCATCCAGAGCCACAGCGGGTCCACGATCGGATCTGCCGTGAAGGTGCTGGAGATCGCGATTTCGATCGCGGGCGGCGACAGCAGGGCGCCGATCTCGCTCAATTGCTTCTTCGGAGCGCCGACGATCGTTTCGAGTGCGAGCGTGTATTGCCGCAGCAACGCGTCCATCGTCGCCCGATTGAACAGCGCCGTCGAATACTCGAACCACCCAAACAGAGCGCCATCCGCCGTTTGATAGAGAAACAGGGAGAGGTCGAACTTGGACGTCGTCCCCTCTCCGAGCACCCATTGCCAGTTCAGACCAGGCAGCTTCGGCGAACCTCCCGGCATGTTCTGGAGCGCGAACATCACCTGGAACAGCGGCTGGCGCGACAGGTCGCGATCCGGCTGAAGCTCCTGCACCAACCGCTCGAATGGAAAGTCCTGGTGCTCGTAGGCCTCCAGCGACACTTTCTTGATCCGATCGATCAATTCGTCGAACGAAGGATCGCCCGACAGATCAGTCCGCAGCGCAAGCGTGTTGACGAAGAAGCCGAGAAGCCCCTCGAGCTCCTGTCGGGTGCGCCCTGCGATCGGCGTGCCGACGACAATGTCGTCCTGACCGGACCAGCGGGACAGCACGACCTTGAACGCCGCCAGCAAGATCATGAACAGCGTGGCACGCTGCTCGCGTGCCAGCGCATCCAGCGAATGGCTGAGTGCTGATGGCAGCGCGAATTGAAGTGTTGCTCCCTGAAAACTCTGGACTGGCGGACGCGCGCGATCCGCTGGCAGCTCGATCGCCGCAGGGGCGCCCGCGAGCTGCGCGCGCCAATAGTCCAGACGCCGTTGGAGATTTTCTCCTTGAAGCCAATCCCGCTGCCAGCAAGCATAGTCGGCATATTGCAGTCTTGGTTCCGGCAGGGGCGAATCCCCGCCCGACGCGTAAGCGCCGTATAGCCGCGTCAATTCACCGATCAAGACACCGCGAGACCAGCCGTCGGAGATGATGTGATGCAGCACCAGCACGACGGCGTGCTGGTCTTCTCCCAGTTTCACCAGCGTAGCGCGCAGAAGAGAGCCGGCAGCAAGATCGAACGGCAGCGCGGTTAGCTCGTCGACCCTTCGCTTCAACTCCTCCTCGCGCTCGGCTGGCTGCAATCCAGACAAATCCTCCACAGCCAGCGGTACCTCCAACGCGTCGTCGATCACCTGGACCGGGTTTCCGTCCCGCACCTCGAAATGGGTTCGCAGCACTTCGTGCCGCCGCACGATCTCGCCCAGGCTCCGCTTCAGGGCGTCCATGTCGAGCACACCGCTCAGCCGGAACGCGATCGAGATGTTGTATTCGCTCCCTCCCGGCTGAAGCTGGTCCAGAATCCAGAGCCGCTCCTGCGCGAAGGACAGCGGGACTGCGGCGCCCCCTTTTCGCTCTTGCGCGACCAGCGCGGGTAGCGACCAACGTCCCTCGCCTTCCAGGCGGTCGATCCGCTCTGCGAGCTCATGCAACACCGGCGCCTCGAAGATTGCGCGCACGGGGAGCTCGACGGCAAAGCGGTCCCGAACACGCGCGATAACTCGCGTCGCGAGCAGCGAGTGCCCGCCCAACTCGAAGAAGTCGTCTAAAATGCCGACACGCTTCTGCTGCAGCACTTCGGCCCAGATTGCGGCGAGCGTCTCCTCCGTCGGGGTCCGCGGCGGGACGCACTCGACAGCCGCCTGGACCTCGTCACCGACCGTGGGCAAGGCCTGGCGATCGACCTTGCCATGCGCAGTGCGCGGCAACGCGTCCAGCACCACGATCGCGGACGGCAGCATGTGTTCGGGCAGCGTGCCCTTGAGGAATCCGCGAAGCCCGGCGACATCGATTGTCTGTCCGCTTTCCGGAACCGCGTATGCGACGAGCTTCCGTTCGGTCAGTGCGGCGCCCTTCGGCAGCACGATCGCCTGGCGCACAGCCGGATGGCTCAGCAGCGCCGCTTCGATCTCGCCGAGCTCGACGCGGAAGCCGCGGATCTTGAGTTGATTGTCCTGTCGTCCGAGATACTGGACCGTCCCGTCCGGCTGGAGCCGCCCGAGATCGTTGGTGCAATAGAGCCGTGCACCGTCGCCGAACGGATTGGGCACGAACTTGCTGGCGGTCAGTGCGGCGCGCCTGAGATAGCCACGTGTCAGATTGTCACCGCCGACATAGATCTCGCCGACCACTCCCGGTGGGACCGGATTCAACTCGCGATCGAGAACATAGACCTGGCAGTTCGGCAGGGGCTTGCCCAGCGGAACGTTGGGGATATCGGTCGAAAGGTCGGAGGTGATCGGATAAGTCAGCACGCCGATCGTCGTCTCCGTCGCGCCGAAATGATTGAAGATGCGAGAGCGGGGGTTGAGCGCTGCGGTCTTCTTCATCCAGCTCGTCGGCGACGGTTCGCCGGCAACGATCACGAGGACCGGGAGCAGTTCCTGCGGCCGCGCACTTTCAGCGATCAGCGCCGCAAGGTGTGAGGGCGCTATCTTGAGGCTGTCGATATCATTCTCGACGAAATATCGTCTACATGCTTCGGCATCGAGCGCGCGATCGCGACTTATGATGTGAAGCGTCGCCCCGGACAATAGCGCCGGGTAAAGGACCGAGATGACCGAGCCGACCGTGAGCGACTGCACCATCGCCATGTTGCGCAGACCGTCGAAAGGAAGCCGGTGCTTCACTCCGAAGGTGTAGTTCACGGACTGACGATGCTCGTTCATCACCCCCTTCGGCTTGCCGGTCGAACCGGACGTGTAGATGACGTACGCGAGATTGTGCGGGTGAGCGAGATTGACGGGCGCGGTGAGGGGATGTTCGTCGATCAGGGTTGAATCGGCGTCGAGCCTTACGCGGCGCACGTCGACGGAGCCGAGCGAACTCTCCACGTTCGCCTGCGTGACCACGAGCGACGCGCCGGCATCATCCAGCATGTAGGCAGTTCGTTCGACCGGATAAGCTGGATCCAGCGGCAAATAGGCTCCGCCGGCCTTGAGAATTCCGAGCAGTCCGACGATCATGTCGATGGTGCGATCGATGCATATTCCGACGACGCTCTCCGGCCCGACGTCGAGACCACGCAGATGATGGGCCAGGCGGTTAGACCGCTCGTCGAGCTCCCGGTAGCTCAATCTGCTGTGCTCGGAGACCAGCGCGATCGCGTCCGGCGTCCTCGCGGCCTGCTCCATGAACAATTCATGTAGCGTCTTGTCCACGGGAAAGTCCATCGAGGTCTGGTTCCAATCATCGATGAGCTTGGACTGCTCCGAACGGTCAAGCAGCGGCAGCTCCCAGATCGGCTTGTTCGGATCGCGGACAATGCCCTCCAGCAGACTGCAATAATGCTGGAGAAGCTGTTCGATCGTCGCACTCTCGAACAGGTCTACATTGTAGACGGCGAACAGCTTCAATCCGCCGACGTTCCTGAAATACAAGGTCAGGTCGAACTTTGCTTCATTGCCGCCCATGACCGCCAGCGGGCTGCGTTCAGGCGGCCCTTTATGAGGCGCGACGGCCATCGGCTCGTGCGGGAGCTTGGCTGCGGCGACGGGCACGGCAAGCGGGGGCCGATGTTCGGGCGCTGGTGCTGCGTGGCTTGTGGGCGTTGTGGTTTGGCGTCCCCGACCGGCGCTCTCGACTGGCTTTGCGCGCCGCGCTTCGAAGTCCAGCGCGTTAAACAAGACCTGGAAGATCGGATGACGGGAAAGATCGCGCGCGGGCTGCAATGCCTCCACGATCTTCTCGAAGGGGACATCTTGATGATCGTATGCGCCCAGCGCAACGTCCTTTACGCGGCCGACCAGTTCGCGGAAGGTCGGATTTCCCGACAGGTCCGTCCGCAGCACCAATGTGTTGACGAAGAACCCGATCAATCCCTCAAGCGATTGCGCGTTGCGGCCGGCCATGGGGCTGCCGACAACGACATCCTCCTGACCTGACCAGCGTGCGAGCAGAAGCTGGAATGCCGCCAGCATCACCATGAACAGCGTCGTGCCTTCCGCGCGGGCGAGATTTTCCAGCGAGGCAAGCAGCTCGGGCGGCAGCACGATGTGCACGCCTGCACCTTTGAAGCTCTGCACTGGCGGACGTATGCGGTCCGTCGGCAGTTGCAGGACGGACGCTCCCGCGAGCGTTTTGCGCCAATATTCGAGCTGCTGTTCCAGCGCGTTGCCCTGCAATCGCTTCCGCTGCCAGCGGGCATAGTCGGCGTACTGCACGGGCAGTTCGGGCAACGGTGACGGCTTCTTGTCCAGGAATGCCCTGTAGAGCGTGTCCAACTCGGTATTGAGAATGCGAACCGACCACCCGTCGCAAAGGATGTGATGAATGACGACAAGAATGAGATGATCGTCGGCCGCAAGCTCGAAGACTCGGACACGAAACAGCGGTCCGCGCTCGAGGTCGAACGGCTTCGCCCCTTCCTCGTGGGCGCGGCGGCGTCCCTCCTCTTCCCCGACGCCTTGCAGATCCTCGCGCTCGAGTTTGAACAGACCGGGAGGGTCGATAACCTGCCTCGCTTCGCCGGACTCATTTTCGAAGCGCGTGCGCAACACCTCGTGACGCCGCACGACCTCGGCGGCCGCCTGCTCGAAAGCCGCGTGATCGAACCCGCCGCGAGACCTGCTGATGGCGATCATGTTGTATTCAGAGCCGCCGGGCTGGAGCTGATCGAGGAACCAGAGGCGCTCCTGCGCAAAGGAAAGCGGCAGCACGTCGGGCCGCGGCGAGTTGACGAATTGGAGGAATTCACCGGCAGTGTCGCTCTTCCGAAGATGTTCGGCGAGTTCGGAACGCCGCTCGTTGATCTTGGTCTTGAGCGCGATATCCAGCGCGCCACGGGGCGCGCGGATCGTCAGCTCATTGCCGACGAGATGAAGCTTGGCACCGGTCTTGTGGACTTCGTCGAGCAGCTCGATCACAGACATGACACATCCCATCAAATAACGTTAGACGTTGATCACTTCCTCTTCCCAATCGTCGGGCAGGATCCGCTGCGCGAGATCGGCGAGGACCGGCGTCTCGAACAGGGCGCGGAGCGGGAGGTCGACGCCGAGGCGGTCGCGCA
>NZ_JALBHA010000302.1:0-7963 GCF_023006445.1 Bradyrhizobium sp. SHOUNA76 | reverse complement strand
TGATCGGCGACTTTCTCGGCTGGCGCGGCGTGCTGGCGGTGCTCGGTGTGCTCGTGATCGTGGCGTCGATCGCGGTCGCCGCCGGCTTCCGCGGCGCCAAGGTCAAGCATCCGCCGAAGACGAGCCTGTCGGCGCTCAAGGCCGGCTATCGCACCATCTTCACCAATCCGAATGCCTATGTCTGCTATTCGGCGGTGTTCATCGAAGGCTGCTGCGTGCTCGGCCTGTTTCCCTACATCGCCTCGTTCCTGTTCGAGCTCGGACAGACCTCGCTCTCGATCGCCGGCATTGTCATCGCGGGCTTTGCGGTCGGCGGGCTGTTCTACACGCTGACGGTGTCGCGCCTGCTGCCCTGGCTGGGCGTGAAGGGCATGATGATCTCCGGCATGACGCTGGTGGCCTCGCAGCTCATTGCCGTCGCCTTCGGCCCGCGGTGGGAGGTGCAGGCGCTGAGTCTCATCGTGATGGGATGGGGCTTCTACATCGCCCATGGCTGTCTGCAGGTCTTCGCCAGCGAGCTCTCGGTCGAGGCGCGCGCCACCGCGCTGTCGCTGCATTCGTTCTTCTTCTTCATGGGGCAGACCGTGGGACCGCTCGCCTATGGCTTCGGGCTCCAACATGCCGGCAAGATGCCGACCCTGTTCGCGAGCGCAGTGATCATGGTGGTGCTGGGCGTTGTCTGTGCCCGGCTGCTCAAGCCGCGGGCGCCGTCCGACGCGCGCAACTGACGAAAGTGCCCAGAAACCCTGCAACTAAATCGGACGTCCTGCCCTCGGCATGCTACAGCCGGGGATGACAAAGTTCCTGATCGCCGCGCTGCTCGCCATGGGTCCGGTCGCCGCGCAGACGTCTCAAGCGCAGCCCAAGCCATCCGTGACGGATCGCGAGCAGGTGCAAGCCGACCGCGCGAAAGCGGCTGCCGAGGAAAAGAACGCGCCGACCACGCGTCCCTGGGATCGAGATGCCAACGGCAAACGTCCCTGGGAAAGGTCATCCATCTCCAACTAGCGCGTCGCTGCGTTCGCTTTGAGTTCGACCACACGCGCCGCGATCATGGTCGTGCTTGGCCTCTTCTGCGGCTCAGCCGCGCCCGCGATAGGACGCGACACCTTGCTCGGGCACCCATAGGCCCTTCGGCACGCGGCCGGTCTGCCAGAACACGTCGATCGGAATGCCGCCGCGCGGATACCAATAGCCGCCGATGCGCAGCCATTTCGGCTTGATCTCGGATGCGATGCGCTTGCCGATCATCACGGTGCAGTCCTCGTGGAAGGCGCCGTGGTTGCGAAAGCTCGCGATGTAGAGCTTGAGCGATTTCGACTCCAGCAGCCACGCACCTGGCGCGTAGTCGATCATCAGATGCGCGAAATCCGGCTGACCCGTGACCGGGCAGAGCGAGGTGAATTCCGGCACGGTAAAGCGCACCAGATAGTCGGTGCCCTTTTGCGGATTGGGCACGCGGTCGAGCTGAGCGTCTTCCGGTGTGTGCGGCCACTCGACCGAACGGCCGAGCTGGAGGGATTTCTTCGCCATCGTCGTCACATCCTGTTTCAATGCCGGGATGGACGCAATCGCGGCTGCCGTCAACCGGCGGCGATCGTCTGAATCAGCACAATGCGGTCGTTGCCGGACTCGCAGCCCCAGAGCTCGCCGGGCCTGCCGTCGAGCTGGCGCACGGCGGCATTCGGTTTGTCGCTGGCGAACACGTTGAAGCGCTCGGTGGCGGGGTCGAAGCGCACGATGGCGTTGGCGGAGAAGTCGGTCAGCCAGACCTTGTCCTTGTCGTCGACATAGACTGCGTAGGCGCGGGGGCGCTCGCCCGGCAGCTTCCACGTCTTCCACGACCCATCGGCGGGATCGTGCATCGAGACGTGGCCGCTATTCCACTCGCTGACCCAGATCCGGCTCTTCGAATCCGACCAGACCCGGCGCGAGCCCGCGCCCGGCGTCGGCGGATCGACCATTGCGGCATCACCCGTCGCGCGGTCGATCTTCGCGATGTAGCTGCCGGCAAGGGAGGCGTACCAGATATCGCCCTTGGGAGTGACCGTGATGCCGTAGGGGCCAACGCCCTTGGGCGCCCTGAACACGTTCATGTCGCCGGACTTCGGCGCGAGGCGGCCGTAATAGCCGGACTGGCCGGTGAACCAGTAGATGCCGTCCTTGTCGAACACGCCGGTGTTGAGATTGGCGCTAGCGAACTTTTCCGGCAGGCGGAACAGCTTGACCGTGAGGTCGGACGGATCGACCCGCGCGATTGCGTTCTGACCGCCCTCGGTAATCCAGGGCGCGCCGTCGGGACCGATGGTCACGCCATGCGGAGCTGCGCCCTGACCGAGGCTGACCGTCTTGAAACGGCCATCTCGGGGATCGAGCCTGCCGAGCAGGCCTTTACCCTGCGCCGTGAACCAGACCGAACCGTCGGGGGCGGGCGCGAGATCGTGCAGGCCAATGCCGGCACTGATCGGGAAGTATTTCGTCCGGAACGGGCCCTCCTGGGCAAAACCTGGGCGGACCACCAACAGGGCGGCACTCGAGGCGAGAAACTGGCGGCGATTCATGGCGTTACCCCGGCTGGTTCAGATTGAGGTTGGACGCGCAGATCAGTTGAATTCAAGCTTAGCCCCGGCCGCTGCACGCGTCAGTCGAAGCACGCGGTCCAAGCGTTCACATTTGCTTGCGGCCCGTGTAAGACCCGCGGCGAACCGATCAAACCTAACGAACGGAAGTGCACATCATGACCGCCATCATTGACATCATCGGCCGCGAAATCCTCGATAGCCGGGGCAATCCCACCGTCGAGGTCGATGTCGTGCTGGAGGATGGCGCGCTCGGCCGCGCTGCCGTGCCCTCCGGCGCGTCTACGGGCGCTCATGAGGCCGTGGAACTGCGCGACGGCGACAAGGCCCGCTATCTCGGCAAGGGCGTCACCAAGGCCGTCGGTGCCGTCAACGGCGAGATCTTCGAGGCCCTGAGCGGCCTCGACGTCGAGCAGCAGGCCCAGATCGACCAGATCATGATCGACCTCGACGGCACGGCGAACAAGAGCCGGCTCGGGGCCAACGCCATCCTCGGCGTCTCGCTCGCCTGCGCCAAGGCGGCCGCGAACTCGCTCGACATGCCGCTCTACCGTTATGTCGGCGGCACCTCGGCGCGCCTGTTGCCGGTGCCGATGATGAACATCATCAATGGCGGCGTGCATGCCGACAACCCAATCGACTTCCAGGAATTCATGATCCTCCCCGTCGGCGCGTCATCCTTCGCCGAGGGTCTGCGCTACGGCGCGGAGGTCTTCCACACGTTGAAGTCCGAGCTGAAGAAGGCCGGCCACAACACCAATGTCGGCGACGAGGGCGGCTTTGCCCCGAACCTGCCGTCGGCCGATGCCGCGCTGGAGTTCGTCATGAACGCGATCGGCAAGGCCGGCTTCAAGGCAGGCTCCGACATCGTGCTCGGCCTCGACTGCGCCTCGACCGAGTTCTTCAAGAACGGCAAATACGTATATGAAGGCGAGGGCAAGACCCGCTCCATCTCCGAGCAGGCCAAGTACCTTGCCGACCTCGTCTCGCGCTATCCGATCGTCACCATCGAGGACGGCATGTCGGAAGACGACATGGACGGCTGGAAGGAGCTCACCGACCTCGTCGGCACGAAGTGCCAGCTCGTCGGCGACGACCTCTTCGTCACCAACGTCAAGCGCCTCGCCGACGGCATCAAGGCTGGCCGCGCCAACTCGATCCTGATCAAGGTCAACCAGATCGGCACGCTGACCGAGACGCTCGCCGCCGTCGAGATGGCGCACAAGGCCGGCTACACCTCGGTGATGTCGCACCGCTCGGGCGAGACCGAGGATTCCACCATCGCCGACCTCGCGGTCGCCACGAACTGCGGTCAGATCAAGACCGGCTCCCTTGCACGGTCCGATCGCACCGCCAAATACAACCAGCTCCTGCGCATCGAGCAGCAGCTCGGCAAGCAGGCGCTCTACGGCGGCAAGGCGGCACTGAAGGCGCTGGCATAAGCCAGCGCCTCGACTCGCGAACAGACCGACAGGGGAGGATCGACATGAGCGACGGCAAGTCCGGACTGCAACTGCGTTCGCTGCTCAAGAAGAGCGGCGAGCTGGAATTGTCCCTCGTGGATGTCCCGACGCCGGAGCCGGCCGACGACGAAGTCGTGGTCCGCGTTGAGGCGACCCCGATCAACCCCTCCGATCTCGGGCTCCTGATCGGGCCGGCCGACATGTCGGCCGCCAAGGCCTCCGGCACGAAGGAGATGCCGGTCATCACGGCGAAAATGCCGGAGGCTGCGATGCGGATGATGGGAGCCCGGCTCGATCAGTCGCTGCCGGTCGGCAACGAGGGCGCCGGCACGGTGATCCAGACCGGCTCGTCGGACGCGGCGAAAGCCCTGATGGGCAAGACGGTGTCGATGATCGGCGGCGCGATGTACACGCAGTACCGCGTGCTGAAGGTCCGCGACGTCATGGAGCTGCCGGCGGGCACCACGGCCGCGGACGGTGCGTCCTGGTTCGTCAATCCGCTGACCGCGCTCGGCATGACTGAGACAATGCGCCGGGAGAACCACAAGGCGCTTGTGCACACGGCGGCTGCGTCCAATCTCGGCCAGATGCTCAACAAGATCTGCATCAAGGACGGCATCGGGCTCGTCAACATCGTCAGGAGCAAGGAGCAGGCCGACATCCTGCACAAGATCGGCGCCAAGCACGTCGTGGATTCCAGTGCGCCTGATTTCATGGACGATCTCACCAATGCGCTGGTCGAGACCGGCGCCACGATCGCCTTCGATGCCATCGGCGGCGGCAAGCTGGCGAGCCAGATTCTGACTGCCATGGAAGTCGCGGCCAACAAGACCGCGAAGGAATACAGCCGCTACGGCTCCAACGTGTACAAGCAGGTCTACATCTACGGCAGCCTCGACAATCGGCCGACCGAACTCGCCCGTTCTTTCGGCCTGACCTGGGGCGTCGGCGGCTGGCTGCTGACGCCGTTCCTCCAGAACATCGGTCCGGCCGAGATCGGTCGCCTGCGCCAGCGCGTCGCGTCCGAGCTCAAGACCACTTTCGCCAGTCACTACACCAAGGTGGTCTCGCTGACCGAGGCGCTCGATCTCGCCAACGTCGCGGTGTACGCCAAACGCGCCACCGGCGAAAAATTCCTCATCAACCCGAATAAATAATCGTGATCTGCGACGGCAGGTTACCGAAGGAAGGTCTTGCCTTCTGAGCGCAGCCGGAGATTATTCCGCCGCCATTGCAAGCGGAGAAACCGCGGGGCGCTCAGAAGGGGACCTCTCCATGACTGATCTCAATCGCCGTCATTTGCTCACAGGCGCCGCCGCCCTCAGCGCGGCTGCCGTATCCGGCTTCGTGCCGACCGCGGCCAATGCCTCAGTGCCGCCGACCGGCACGCAAGCGCCGGGCTTCTACCGCTACAAGGTCGGCAGCTACGAGTGCACCTCGATCAATGACGGCGCGCGCACCTTCCCGATGCCGGACAAGTTCGTCGCCAATCTGTCGAAGGACGAAGCGCTGGCCGCGGGCGAAGCAGCCTACATGCCGAAGGGCATGGTCACGGTGCCGTTCAACCCGCAGCTCATCAACACTGGCTCCAAGCTGGTCCTGATCGACACCGGCAACGGCATTGCGAATTTCGAGGCGAGCAAGGGCGCGGTCGGCCGCACGCTGCAGAATCTCCAGGCTGCCGGCGTCGAGGCGAAGAGCATCGACATCGTGCTGCTCTCGCATCTGCACCCCGATCACACCAACGGCATTCGCCTTGCCGACGGCGGGCTCGCATTCCCCAATGCCGAGATCATGGTGCCGGGCAAGGACTGGGAGTTCTGGACCAGCGAGGAGAACGCGGCCAAGGCCGAGTCCAATCCGATGATGAAGAACTACTTCGCCAACGTGAAGAAGACCTTCGCCGGCCTCGAGTCCAAGGTCACCAAATACGAGTGGGGCAAGGAGGTCGCGCCCGGCATCACCTCGATCGCAACCCCGGGCCATACGCCGGGCCACACCTCGTTCGCTGTCGCCTCTGGCGATGCCAAGGTGCTGATCCAATCCGATGTCACCAACATCCCGGAATTCTTCCTGCGCAATCCCGACTGGCACGTGATGTTCGACTACGACGCCGCGCTGGCGCAGGACACGCGCTACAAATTCTACGACATGGCGGCGGCGGAGAAGGCGACCGTGGTCGGCTTCCACTTCACGTTCCCTTCGGTCGGCCACGTCCAGAAGGACGGCGCGAAGTACCGCCTGATCCCGTCGGCGTGGAATCCGACGATCTGATCTGAATTAGACATGTGCGCGAAAGATCGGGCCGCCGCTTGGCGGCCCGGTTGTCTTGGGCGACCATCTGCTTTCGCGAAACGCTGCGTTTCCAAATTGGACCGGTCCATGCACTTGCATCCATCGATCCGGATCGCTTAAGTGCCGCGCGGCACTTCCCTCAAGGTTTCAAGGACAACCCATGGCCTACAACATCGTCACGATCGCCGGCAGCCTGCGCAAGGAGAGCTTTTCGCTGAAGATCGCCAACGCGCTGGCAAAGCTTGCGCCTGATACCCTCAAGCTCGAGGTCATCACGCCGGCGGGCATCTCGTTCTTCAACCAGGACCTCGAGGGTGCGCCGCCCGCGGACTGGCTGGCCTTCCGCGACAAGCTCCAGAAGTCGAATGGCGTGCTGTTCATCACCCCCGAATACAACCGCTCGATCCCGGGCGTCCTCAAGAACGCCATCGACGTCGCCTCGCGCCCCTATGGCAAGAGCTCGCTCCTCGGCAAGCCGGTCGGCATCATCTCGAACTCGCCGGGACCGCTCGGCGGCGTCAGCGCGGCCAAGCATCTGCAGAACATCCTGCCGGGCATTTCCGGTTCGCTGCTCCAGCAGCCTGAAATCTACCTGAACGCCGTCGGCGATGCGTTTGATGCAAACGGAGATCTGACCAAGGACTCCCTGAAGACGGTGCTGCAGCAGTACATCAACGCCTTCGCCGCGCATGTGGCGAAGCACCAGGGCTGAGCACGTACTCTCTCCGTGATGGCCGGGCTTGTCCCGGCCATCCACGTCTTTGCGGCGCGATCAAGAACGTGGATGCCCGGGCCTTCGCCGCGCCGAAGCCGGCTTCGGCCGCGCAGGCGGGGCAAGCAAAGTGGCGCGGCCGATTAGCACTCCCTTAACCAACCTGTCTCATCTTCCCAAGATGGTCTCCCGCGCGCGCCTGAAATCGATCCTGACCGGCCTTGCCCTCTACGCGATGGCGGCGGCCATCGTCGGCTATTTCGGCGTCAACGCCTATACCGGCAAATACGGCCTCAACGCCCGCCAGGAACTGGACCAGGAGATCATCGCCCTGACCAGCGAGCTGGCCCAGCTCAAGCGCGAGCGGGCCAGGAGCGAGCAGCGGGTGTCGCTGCTGCGGTCCGAGCGGATCGACCCCGACATGCTGGACGAGCGGGCGCGCTTCCAACTGGACTACGTCAATCCGCGCGATCTCGTTCGGATGATCCCGGCGAAGTAGCGTTTTCGGCAGCTTTTGAAATCGACCCGAAAGCCGTTGCCGAAATCCGACCACCGCGTCCGTGGCTCCTGCGAAGGTCGTAAGTCCGGAACCCACCGGTTGCCTTGACGGCAGTGCGTCAGCGGGCTCATGGCTTCCGTGGCGCTCGCCGAAGTTGACGCAGATCAATCAGGCAGCGCCGGCCCGTTCTAGTCTGCCATCCGGAGGAAACAGTGATGAATGGGACAATGCCCCGGCATCACGCGGCCCGTGTCGAGGCCGCCATCGCGTCAGGTCAGGCGGCACGATCCGCGCTGGTGGCCTCGTGGCGCCGTTCGTCCAGATTGCATCATCTCGATCCCGGCGGTCGCACCTCGCCGATGCGGCTGACCGAAGCCGAGCTGCACCAGGCGCGCGAACGCGTCGCGCCGCTCCT
>NZ_JALBHA010000301.1:0-8024 GCF_023006445.1 Bradyrhizobium sp. SHOUNA76 | reverse complement strand
AGCAGCGGCGACAGATTTGCGGACGATGCATCCGTGCTCGGAGCCACGCTTCCGCCAGCATCGTCCGCCCTGGCACGGCGCGCCTGCGGCTCGTTCTGATTTGTGCCGGACGCGCCGTCGCGCGCGGAGGCATTCGGTTTGGACTCGCTTTCGATCATGCGATCCGCGTCCTTGGACGCTTGCGGCGCCAGCTTCCAATAGCCGGGGTCGAAGGGATCACGGTAGGCGTCGCCGCCCTTGAGACCATCCTCTTCGGCGGACGAGAGCGCGCCGGCGCGCCGCTGGCCCGAGGCCTGGTTCGCGCTGCTCGCGATCTCGGCGAGCGTCGCGTAGGGGTCGCGGAACAGCACCTTCTCTTCATAGAAGGGCGGCTTCTCGGCCGTCGGGGAATCGCCGCGGCGTTCTTCGTTCGGGCCTGCCGGTTGACGCCGGCCGTCCTGACCTTCGAACGACGACGGCTCTTTCTTGGAAAGATCCTTAAGACCCTTCGGCGCAGGCGCGTTCTCCGCGAGCTTGATCGGGTTGAAATAGCTCGCGACCACCTGCTTCTGGTCCTGGTTGAGTGCGTTGAGCAGCCACATGACCAGGAAGAACGCCATCATCGCGGTCATGAAGTCCGCGTAGGCGATCTTCCAGACGCCACCGTGATGCGCCTCCTCAGCGAAGGCGCTGCGCCGGCGGACGATCACGAGCTCATGTTTGACCTCTTCCATGGCGGATTACCGGCGCGCTTCCTTCAGGCGTTCGCTCCAGGCCGAGATCTGCGTCTCGATCACGGTCTGATCGGCCACGGCGCGAACCTCCAGCGCCTCGGCGGCCTCGTATTCGATGCCGACTCGCCTGGACGCCTCAAGCTGTGTCTTCACGAGGTCGAGCAGCTCGCTCGGGCCGGTGACCTTGAACGCCGGCACCGACGAGTTGCCGGTCAGGGCCGCAATCTGCTCCACCAGCGATCCGATCGCCTTGTCGCGGACCGCGTCAGCGAGGAAAGGCAGCAATATCCGCGCAACGGAGCTTGCGATGTTGGTCTCGATCTCGCGGCAAGCCGCCTCGAAGCCGCTGACGATCGCGACCGCCTGCTGGTCGGACCATTTGGCGCGCTCCTCGCCGAGCCGGATCGCGCTGCGGACGCGCTCCTCCGCAAGCCTGGCATCGCCCTCCGCGACGCCGGCCGCATGGCCGCGCCGGTAAGCATCATCCAGGAGATTTGCCGCCGGGGCTTCCGCCTTCGGCGCCGGAGGCGGCGACTGGGGCAGAGGTTGCGGGTGAGCCTGAAGCTGCGGTTGAGGCTCGCGCACGATCTCCTTCGGCCTTGTCAGCACGTCCTGGATCCTGGGCGGCGGAGGCGGTGGTGCCTTGGCCCGGCCGTTCGCGTCGAACTGCGTCAGGAGCTTTCCGATTGCCGCGTTCATGCCGCCTCCTCGCGTCGCATCCAGTCTTTAAGGATCGCCGCCGCCTGCGTCTGATCGAGCCGGACGATCTGCTCCAGCCGCTTCTGCGGCGTTCGCTGCATCTTGCCTTCGAGGTCTTCGACGAGATTGAGCTCGGGGTCCTGACTCTCGGCCAATGCGAGGGCCGTAGCAGCTTCGAGCTCCGCGGCCTCGGCGGCCTCGACCTGCTCCTGCTCCGCGCGATGGGTCAGAATGCCGTTCACCGCCGGCCGCAATCCGAACCAGACCAGCATCGAAGCAACGGCCAGGATCGTCACCGCGTTGATGACGCTGCCGAGCTGCTTGTTGATCATCTCGACGAAGCTGATCGGGGGCACCGGCGCCAGCTCGCGCGAGCCCTCGATGAAGTCGACGGCCGTCACCTGGATCTGGTCGCCGCGCTGCTTGTCCAGTCCGCCGGCCGTCGCCGCAAGCTGGCTGATCTCGGCGAGCTTGCTGTCGACGATGGCCTGGTTGCTCTTGTCGCCGAGATCGGCGACCAGCCGCGCGCGATTGACCAGGACCGCGATGAAGAGCTTCTTCACCAAATAGCCGTCGCTCACCGTCGTCGTGGTCTTGGACGAGACCTCGAAATTGGTGACGTCCTCGCGGCGGGTCTTGTCCTCGTTGGAGTTCTTGCCCCCGCCGGCGTTCACCTGCTGATCGGGAAGATTCTGCTGCACCGTGGTCGGCGTCGAACGATCGGCGTTCTGCGAGGATTCCTTCTCACGCACGTTCCGCACCGAACGTTCGGCACGGCTCTCCGGATCGTAGACGGTCTCGTTGATCTGCCGTTTGTCGGTGGAGAGCTGCGGCGCCACGCTGACCTCGAAATTGTCGAGACCCAGATACGGCGTCAGCGCCTTGCGGATGTTCTCCTGCACCATGCCGCCGACCGTTTTCTGAAGGCTCGCCATCTTGGTCGGGGCAGCGCTCGCCTCGTCCTCTTCGGCGAGCAGCATCGAGCCGTCGGCGTCCAGCACCGTGACCTTGTCGCGGCTCATGCCGGGAATGGCGGCGGCGACGAGATGACGGATCGACTGCGCCGTGCGCGCCTCGATCGCGCCGTCGGTGCGCAGCACGACCGAGGCCGAAGGCGGCTGCTGCGTCGCCCGGAACGAGCCGCGCACCGGCATCACGATATGCACCCGCGCCGCCTTGACGCCCTTCATCAATTGGACCGTGCGCGCGATCTCGCCTTCCAGCGCTCGGAGCTTGGTCACCTCCTGCATGAAGGAGGTCAGGCCGAGCGAGCCGATCTTGTCGAACAGCTCGTAGCCGGAATTGGCGCTGGTCGGCAGCCCTTTCTCGGCGAGCAGCATCCGCGCCTGCATGGTTTGGCTCGGGCGAACCGAGAGCGCGTCTCCGGCCGTATTGACGTCGAAGGTGATGTTCTGCTCGCGCAGCGCCGCGCCCATGCGCGTCACGTCTTCGCGGGTGAGGCCGGTATAGAGCGTCTCGAATTCGGGGCGGCTCAAATAGTACGCGCCGCCGACGACGGTGACGAGAACGGCAAAGCCGATCAATCCCAAGGCCATCAGGCGTCGCGGCCCAAGCTCCAGCAGATTGTTGAGCAGTTGCTGTACCTGCGCACGACTGAGCATATGACCTCGTACCAATGCGAACGGTGAGGACACTCCGCTGCCAACCTTGTCTGAAGGTTGCGCGAGGACACGATTGTGTCAGTTCGCAGGCACGGCGTTGCAATTTTGCAAGAAGCGGGGGCGACGCGATCGGCTTGCCGTCAACGCGCGGACGATCGGGCGCGGAACAGCGCGGTTGCGGCGTGTCGTATGAAGCCTGGCGTCGGGATTGCGATTGCGGGCACGCCTCGTGCCGTCACGTCCGCCGGTCACGGCGGGGACCGTGCTCCCCTGAGGGAGCACGGTCGTTTTCGAAGCCGTCGCTTAGCCGCGGAACAGCGACAGGATGCTCTGGCTGTTCTGGTTGGCGATCGAGAGCGCCTGAACGCCGAGCTGCTGCTGGGTCTGCAGCGCCTGGAGCCGGGTCGATTCCGCGTTCATGTCGGCGTCGACGAGCTGGCCGATACCGCGATCCACCGAGTCCATCAGCGACTTCACGAATTCCGTGTTGTTCGAGATACGGTTCTTGATGGCGCCGAGGTTGGCGGCGGACTGGCTGACCGTGTTGATCGCGCCGGTGACCTGCGCGATGTAGGCGTCGATCGTGGTCTGGTCGGCCGCCGAGTCAGTCAGCGCACCGATGTTGATGGTGTCGACCGACGCGCTGCCGCTCACCGTGTCCAGGATGCCGGCCGTAGCCGAGGTGTAGAGCGAGTAGTTGGCAACCGTCACCGTGATGGTGTTGATCGTGGGCGTGCCGCCGACGCGCGAGAACGACGACACCAGGTTGACGGTCGCCGGGGTGGAGGCGTTGGTGCTCAGCCAGTTCACGCCGTTGAACGTCGCCGCGTTGGCCACGTTCTTCATGTCCTGCTGGATCTGGGTGATTTCAGCCTGGATCTTGGTGCGGTCGATGCCGGCGGTCTTGGCTTCGACCAGCAGCGCCTGGAGCTTGGTCAGGCCGGAGTTCTGGTCGCCGATGACCTTGTTCAGGGCGGTGTATTCGGTGTCGACGGTCGCGGCCGACAGACCGAGCGAGTCGGAGACGGCGGAGAGCGCGGCGTTGTCGGCGCGCATCGAGGTCGCGATCGACCAATAGGCCGAGTTGTCCGAAGCGGTCGAGACGCGCTGGCCGGTCGAGATGCGGTTTTCGGTCGTCTGCAGGCTGGCGCTGACATTCCGGAGGGTCTGGAGCGCAGTCATTGCAGCGGAGTTGGTAAGCAGGCTGGAAGCCATCTTCGATGTCCCTTTGAAAGCAGATTGGATTTGGGGACATACCGGACTTGCACCGGTACGACAGGGCGGCATCATGCCTTTGGGCTGCGGAAATGCGCGTGAACCCAATCCGTCGTAACGGCCAGACTAGCCGGCGAAGCTTGTGCGAGGCTTGTGGCGCCGTGATCCCTTTGCAACAGGGCAGCCGGAATCATGGCGGCGGCATCGCGCCAAACGAAAGGGCCGCGCTTCTGACGAAGCGCGGCCCTCCCTAGGATCGTCCTGGACTTAGCGGAACAGCGACAGGATGCTCTGGCTGTTGTTGTTGGCGATCGAGAGCGCCTGAACGCCGAGCTGCTGCTGGACCTGGAGAGCCGCCAGACGGGTGGACTCCTGGTTCATGTCGGCGTCGACGAGCTGGCCGATACCGCGATCCACCGAGTCCATCAGCGACTTCACGAACTCCGAGTTGTTCGAGATACGGTTCTTGATGGCGCCGAGGTTGGCGGCGCCCGAAGACACCGTGCCGATCGCTGCGGTGACCTTCGCGATGTAACCATCGAGAATGGTCTGGTCAGCGGCCGAGTCGGTCAATGCACCGATGTTGAGGCTGTCGACCGACGCGCTGCCGCTCACCGTGTCGAGGATGCCGGTCGTGGTCGAGGTGTAGAGCGAGTAGTTGGCGACGGTCACGGTGATCGAGCTGGTCGTCGGCGTGGAGCCGACGCGCGAGAACGACGACACCAGATTGACGGTCGTCGGCGTGGAGGCGTTGGTGCTCAGCCAGTTGACGCCGTTGAAGGTCGCCGCGCTGGCGACGTTCTTCATGTCCTGCTGGATCTGGGTGATTTCCGACTGGATCTTGCTGCGATCGATACCGGCGGTCTTGGCTTCCACCAGCAGCGACTGGAGCTTGGTCAGACCGGAGTTGCTGTCGCCGAGCACCTTGTTCAGAGCGGTGTACTCGGTGTCGACGGTCGCGGCCGACAGACCGAGCGAGTCGGAGACGGCGGAGAGCGCGGCATTGTCGGCGCGCATCGAGGTCGCGATCGACCAGTAGGCGGCGTTGTCCGCGGCCGTGGCCACGCGCTGGCCGGTGGAGATCCGGCTCTGCGTGGTGGAGAGTTGCGAGCTGACAGACCGCAGGGTCTGGAGCGCGGTCATGGCGGACGAGTTCGTGAGCAGGCTTGACATTGCGAATGTCCCTTTATGTACGCGTTACATTTTCATCAGGGGACATACCGGGCTTGCACCGGTACGGAGGGGCGGCATCATGCCTTTGGACTGCTGTGGGTGGGGTCCAACCCGCCGTGACGCATTGCTAGCACGCCGAATCTTGCTTCCGGATTAAGATCGACCTGAATTCGTCAGCAAAATCATATGGTTAATGTTACTTTCCGCTAACCATAACCGGCCGACCGACGATCGCCGACGTTACGAGAACGAGCGCACCAATCCGGAGGCGAGCAGGTTCCAGCCGTCGATCAGCACGAAGAACAGCATCTTGAACGGCAGCGCGAGGATCGTCGGCGGCATCATCATCATGCCCATCGACATGGTCAGCGTCGCCACGATCATGTCGATCACCAGGAACGGCAGGATGATGAGGAATCCGATCTCGAACGAACGCCTCAGCTCGGAGATCATGAAGGCCGGGATGATGACGCGCAAATCGACCCGCTTGTCGTCGAACTTCTTGCGAAAGCTCTCCGCGGCGAGCGACTCGAAGGTCTGCAGATCCTTGTCGCGGACATGGGCCAGCATGAACTCGCGGAACGGATCCGTGATCTTCAGATAGGCCTGCTCTTCCGAGATCTCGTTCTTCATCAGCGGCTGGACGCCGGTCTCCCAGGCGCGGTCGAAGGTCGGCGCCATCACGTAGAAGGTCATGAACAGCGCGAGGCTGATCATGACCAGATTGGCCGGCGTGGTCTGCAGGCCGAGACCGGCGCGCAGGAACGACAGCGCCACCGCAAATCGCGTGAAGCTCGTCACCATGATGAGCAGTCCCGGCGCCACCGACAGCACCGTGATCAGGGCCATCAGCTGAATGATCCGGCCGCTGGTCGAGCCGTTTCCGGGCGGAAGCAGCGAGTTGAGGTCCGGAATCTGGGCGAGCGCCACTTCGGGCAGCACGACCATGATCAACGCGAGCAGCAGGACTTTCACTCTCACTGGATCACCAGCGTCTCAATGATCAATTCGCGGACCTTGCCCGACGAGCGGATGTTGGCGCGCTCGGTCAGGTCGTCGCGCAGATGCTGGAGCCCGCGCGATCCCTCGAACTGCGCGACGGAGGCGGACCGCAAGTAAGTGACGATGTCCTCGCTGATGTGCGCGGCCAGGATGCCGGCCTCCTCGTCGTTCATGCTCTCGGTCACCATGGAGGCCTCGATGCGGGCCCAATTGTTGGCGGGCGCGGCGAGATTGGTCACGATCGGAGACAATTTCCTGAGCCGCGCGCTGCCGGCGTAGCTCGACGCAAGCGGCGGCGGAGTCGCGCTCTTCTTCGCATCGGCGGCGCGTTCCGCGGCGGCAAACAGATGCAGTCCGGCCAGCGCGCCCGCACCGATCGCGACAAGGGTCAGCACCACGATGGCCGCAATCAGGCGCATGAAGTCCCCTGCCCTCGCACGGCCTCGCCGGCGCAGATCTCAGAATGGTGCCACGGCATCATAGATCCGATGTCCCCATCCAGGCTGCTGCACGTCGGACAGATTTCCGCGACCGCCATAGGACACGCGCGCCTCGGCGATCTTCTCGTAGGATATCGTGTTGGTGCGCGAGATGTCGCGCGGGCGCACGATGCCGCCGACATTGAGCACGCGCATCTCGGTGTTGACGCGAAATTCCTGCGAGCCGCTGATCATCATATTGCCGTTCGGCAACACGTCGGTGACGATGGCCGCGATGGACAGCTTGATGTCCTCGGTGCGATCGATCTGACCGTTGCCCTTGATCTGGGTGTTGGTGCTGAGATTGGCGTTGGCGGAGCCCTTGTCCTGCCACCCAGCAACGTCCATCAGCCAGTCGAGACCGAACTTGACCTGCGAATCGCGCGAGCGGCCGGTCTTGTTGTCGAGCTTGGCCTTGTCCTGCATCGAGATGATCACCGTCACGACATCGCCGGTGCGCCGCGCGCGGGGATCGCGGTAGAGATCGGTGCCGTCGTCCCAGGTCGAGCGATAACTGACGGGCGTGCGCATGCGCGGCGTCACCGGGATCGGATCGGCATGGGTCCGTAAGCCGGCGCCGACCGGCGACATTTGCGGGCCGGTCAGGACCTCGGACGGGTCATGGAAGCATCCGGCCAGAAGCACAGAGGCCAGCGGGAGGATGAGGATCGGCTTCTTCATCTATTTGGTCTTTCCGTCATCCACGCGGCGCATTCCGCCCAAGAGGTCGGCGAGGTGCGCCGCGCGTGCCGTATCCATCTCGTTGAAGATTGCGCTCGAGCTCCTCGGGCTGAGCTTGGCGAGCACGGCGGCGGCGGTCTCGTCGGCCATGCCGGCAATCTGAGTCGCCGCGGCATCGGGCTTCATCCGCGAATAAATCTCGACGACGCTCGCTTCGGCCTTCTTCAGGAAGTCGTCGCGTAGCGCCATCCACTTTTCATATTCGACGCGCTTGGCCTCGACCTCGGCGATCCGTTCGCGGAGCAGGCTCTCGGCCTTTTCCAACTCCTTGAGCTGCCAGGCCAGCCTCGCATCGACGGCGGGATCGGCGACGTTGCTGCAGAACAGGGCCACTTCGTTGTCCGTGGGCACCGCAGCCTGCGGCGGCGCAGGCTTCGGCG
>NZ_JALBHA010000300.1:0-8034 GCF_023006445.1 Bradyrhizobium sp. SHOUNA76 | reverse complement strand
GGTGCCGGGAATTTCGTTCAGCCGCGCCGGCGCGGGAACGCCCGAGGCGGGCACGGCCGGGATCGAGGCCATCAGCCCGCGCGTATAGGGGTGCTTTGGCGCGGCGAACAGCGCCTCGACGCTGGCTTCCTCGACCTTCCGCCCCGCGTACATCACGATCACGCGCTGCGCTGTTTGCGCGACGACGCCGAGATCATGCGTGATCAGCACGAGCCCGGTGCCGAGCTCCTTCTGCAGGTCGAGGATCAGCGCCAGGATCTGCGCCTGGATGGTGACGTCGAGCGCGGTGGTCGGCTCGTCCGCGATCAGCAGCGCCGGCCGGCAGGCCAGCGCCATGGCGATCATCGCGCGCTGGCGCATGCCGCCGGACAGCTGATGCGGATACTCCCGCGCACGCCGCGCCGGCTCGGGGATACGCACCAGGCGCAGCATCTCGACGGCGATATTCCGGGCCTCTTTGGCCGAGATGTTACGGTGCAGCCGCACGGCCTCGACGATCTGGTCGCCGATCCGCATCACCGGATTGAGCGATGTCATCGGCTCCTGGAAGATCATGGAGATGCGGTTGCCCCTGACAGCGCGCATCTCCGCCTCGTCCAGCGCCAGCAGATCGGTGCCTTCGAGCGTGACGGAGCCGCCGACGATGCGGCCGGGCGGATCCGGCACGAGTCGCATCAGCGAGAGCGCGGTGACGCTCTTGCCGCAGCCGGATTCGCCGACAATCGCCAGCGTCTCGCCGCGCTTCACGCTGAACGAGAGATCGTCCACCGCCTTGAACAGACCGGAATTGGTGAAGAACACCGTCTTCAGGTTCTTCACCTCGAGCACGAGATCGGATTTGTCCACCATCAGCCGCGTTGCCTCGGGTCCAGGATGTCGCGCAGGGCGTCACCGAACAGATTGGCGCCGAACACGGCGAGGCTGATGGCGATGCCCGGGAAGATCACGAGCCAGGGCGCGGTGCGCACATATTCGGCGGCGGACTCCGAGAGCATGCGGCCCCATGACGGATAAGGCTCGGGAATGCCGAGGCCGAGGAAGGACAGCGAGGCTTCGGTGAGGATGGTCGAGCCGAGCTGGGCGGTTGCGAGCACGATCAGCGGCGCCAGCGTGTTCGGCAGCACATGGCGGAGCGCGATGCGGACCTCGCTCATGCCGATCGACTTGGCGGCTTCAACGAAGGGCTGCTCGCGCAGCGCCAGGGTGTTGGCGCGGGTGACGCGCGACACGGTCGGGATCAACGGAATGGCGATGGCGATGATGACGTTCGGCAGGGACGGACCGAGAGCTGCCGTCATGATCAGGGCGAGGACCAGCAGCGGCAGCGCCTGAAGAACGTCGGAAACGCGCTGGAATATGAGATCGACCCAGCCGGACAGATAGCCTGATGTCAGCCCGACGATGACGCCGATGGTGCCGCCGAGCGCGGTCGAGCCGATGCCGACGGCCAGCGAAATGCGCGCGCCGTGGATGATGCGGCTGAACACGTCGCGGCCGAACGAGTCGGTCCCCATCCAGTGCGCCAGGCTCGGCCGGGCCAGCGCGCGCGCGGAATCGACCGTCAGCGGATCATAGCGCGCGATGAAGTCGGCAAAGATCGCGGTGAGCACGAACACCGTCATGATGGCGAGCCCGGCCGCGCCGAGCACGTGCCGCTGCGCCAAAAACAGCACGCGCCGCCAGCCGCCGGTCGCATGCGCGCCGGCCCGCCGTAGTTCGAGATCGTAGTCGATCGCGGCCAAGCTGGTCTCCTAGTCCGTGTACCTGATACGCGGGTCGAACACCGCGTACAGCATGTCGACGATGAAATTCGCGCTCACCACCACGACGGCGATCAGCATCACGAGATTCTGCACGATCGGATAGTCGCGCCAGCGGATCGCCTCGACCAGGAAGCGGGCGACGCCGGGGATGTTGAACACGGTTTCGGTGACGATCAGGCCGCCGATCAGGAACGCCGCCTCGATGCCGATCACGGTGATGACGGGCAGGATCGCGTTCTTCAGCGCGTGGTGATAGTTAACCGCGGTATCGGAGGCACCCTTGGCACGCGCCGTGCGGATGTAGTCCTGCCGCAGCACCTCCAGCATCGAGGACCGGGTGATGCGCATGGTCAGCGCCGCGCTGCGGAAACCGACGGCTGCGGCCGGCACGGCGTAGGTTGCGAACGCCTCGAGCCAGGTCTGCGGATTCGGATTGAAGATCGGCATCTGGCCGAACATCGCCACGGACGCGGTGAGGATCAGAAGGCCGAGCCAGAACGAGGGCAGCGACAAGCCGCTGAGGCTGACGACGCGCAAGAAGTAATCGAGCCGCGTGCCCTGCTTCACGGCGCTGATGACACCGAGGGGAATGCCGATCGAGGCCGAGAACAACAGCGCCAGGCCGGCGAGCCGCGCCGTGATCGGGATCCGCGGCAATATTTCCTGCAGCGCCGGCTTCTCGGAGACGTAGGAGTAGCCGAAGTCGCCGCGCAGAAAACCGCTGATCCAGTGCCAATATTGCACGATCAGCGGCTGGTCGATGCCGAGCTCCTTCTCCAGATTGGCCTTGTCGGCGGGATCGACATAGCCGGCGGCGGCGAACAGGATGTCGACGATATTGCCGGGCACGATACGCAGCAGGAGGAAGATGACGATCGAGATCCCGAACAGGGTCACGAGCATCAGGAACAGGCGTCGCACCAGATAGGCAAACATCCTTCGCCCTCCGCGAGCCGCTAGCGCATGATCCGGAAAAGTGCGTAGCGGTTTTCCGAGAAGATCATGCTCAAAACCAAAAGTCTTCAGCCACGCCGGCTACTTGTCGAGCCACACATCCTCGTAGCGAAAGCCGTTATAGGAGCTGTTCGACATGATCGTGATGCCCTTGACGTAGGGCTGCCAGCACGTGCCGGCCCGCGCATGGAAGATGATCGGACGGGCGACATCCTCCTGCAGCTTCTTGTCGATGTCCCATACCAGCGGCTTGCGCTTGCTGACGTCGGTCTCCTGCGACTGCACGTCGAACAGCTTCTCGATCTCCTTGTTGCAGTAATTGGTGTAGTTCCGTTCCGAGCCGCAAGAATAGTTTTCGTAGAAGGACTGGTCGGGATCGTCGACCGAATTGCCGGTCAGATTGAGCCCGAGCATGTAGTCCTTGCGCGCGACCTTCGGGAACCAGTTCGCGGTTTCCACGACGTCGAGCTCGCCGTCGATATAGATGCTCTTGAGCTGGTCGATCAGGATCACGGCGGGATCGCGATATTCCGCGATATTGCGCGTCGAGACCTTCACCGCGAGATGCTTGTCGGGACCGTAGCCCGCCTTCTGCATCAGCTTCTTCGCTTCCTCCCGGTTCGCATTCACGTTCCGGCCGTAGCCCGGAATGGTCTCGAGCTTGTCCTTGGGCATGCCCCAGATGCCTTGGGGCGGCGGCAGCATGGTGCCGCCGATATCGGCTTGGCCTTCGAACAGGATGTCGACGAAGGCCTTGCGGTCGAGGGCAAGTGCCACCGCCCGGCGAATATCGATATTGTCGAACGGCGCGGAACTCGAATTGACGATGATGTTGGTCGAAACGTTGGTCGGCTCGACGACGCAGGTCGCGTTTGGCGCCTGCGACTTGATATCCTTCAGGAGCGGAATCGTGATGTGCGTCGGGAAGGTCATGTCGAACTTGCCGGCGACGAAAGCGAGAATCGCGGTCGAGCGGTTCGGGATGATCGTGTACTCGATGCCGTCGAGATGGGGTAGGCCCTTCTTCCAATAGTCCGGATTGCGCGTCAGCTTGATCGATTCATTGGCCTTGAACTCGACGAACTTGAACGGTCCGGTCCCGATCGGATGGGTGCGCATGTCCGCCGGCGAGACGTGGCAGGGGTAGACCGGCGTATAGCCGGATGCGAGCATCGCCAGCAGCGAGGGCTGTGGCCGTTTCAGATCGAAGGAGACCTCAAAATCGCCGCTCGTCGTGATCTCGTTGACTTCGCTGTACCAGGCCTTGCGTGGATTCTGCCGCAGCTTCTGCTGCGATTTGCCCATCAGCAGATCGAAGCTGCACTTCACGTCGGCCGATGTGAACGGCTTGCCGTCGTGCCATTTGACGCCCTGGCGCAGCTTGAACGTCAGCTTCTTGTTGTCGCTGCTCCAGGACCAGCTTTCGGCGAGCTCGGGCCGGAGCGTATCGGGACTGTTCTGCGCGATATGCTGGTCATAGATGACGAGATTGTTGAAGACCCCCATGAACGGCACGTTGACCGAATATGTCGCGCCTTCGAGAATGGATGCGTTGGCCGGACTGTCGCGGTGATACATCCGCAAGGTTCCGCCCTGCTTGGCCTCGCCTGCGAGCGCGGCGGTTGAGGCCGTCAGCACAGATAGCGCCGCCATCGCGGCAAGCGCCCACACGCTCCGCATGCTCATCCTCCCTGGACATCGGCCTTTTGCGGCCTGTTTGAGCTGACGATAGCACGCAAGTTGGGGGTGGCAACCCGGTAAGGTCGCATGCCGCCTCGACAATTCGGATGATCCAAGGCCGCAGGGTTTTCATAGTCTCGCAATGTGGGAGTGCAGTGCGAAGAGATGCGAACTGAAGCGTCACGCTGCTTCTCCAGCGCTCCGCCGTCGTCCCGGCCAAGCAGAGCTCAGATCCGGAATCCATAACCACAGGGAGAAGCTTGGCGAAGACTCGGAGCTATGCGCTCGCTCCATAACCACTCCCCGTGGTTATGAATCCCGGGTTCGCGACTTCGTCGCGCCCCGGGACGACACCTTTTATCTGGTTACGTCTTGAGCATCTCACGCTCTAGCTCAGTGCCCCTCACACGATCCGTGACGCTTTGTTCCCCCAATACCGATCCCGCAGCAGCCGCTTGTACAGCTTCCCGGTCGGCAGCCGCGGCAATTCCTTCTCGAAATCGACCGAGCGCGGCACCTTCTGCCGCGACAGCGATTTTGCGCAGAACGCGATCAGCTCTTCGGCGAGCGCCTCGCCCGGCACCACACCCGGCATCGGCTGCACCACCGCCTTCACCTCTTCGCCGAGATCGGGATTGGGCACGCCGAACACTGCGGCATCGGCGACCTTCGGATGGGTGATCAGAAGATTTTCGCATTCCTGCGGATAGATGTTCACCCCGCCGGAGATGATCATGAAGGTCGCGCGGTCGGTCAGGTACAGGAAGCGGTCGGCGTCGACATAACCGACGTCGCCGACCGTGCTCATGCTGCCGTCGGCCGAACGCGCTTCCTTGGTCTTCTCAAGGTCGTTGAAATATTCGAACGGCGATCCCGTCTTGAACCAGACCTGACCCGGCGTTCCGGTCGGGCATGCCCGCATGTTCTCGTCGAGAATGTGGAGGTCGCCAAGCAGCACCTTGCCGACGGTGCCGCGATGGCTAAGCCATTCCTCGCTGTTGCAGGCGGTGAAGCCAAGGCCCTCCGTCGCGCCGTAATATTCGTGGATGATCGGCCCCCACCATTTGATCATGTCGTCCTTGACCAGGGCCGGGCAGGGCGCGGCGGCATGGATTGCGATCTCAAGCGAGGACAGATCGTAGCGGCTGCGCACTTCTTCCGGCAGCTTCAGCATGCGCGAGAACATCGTCGGCACCAGCTGGGTGTGGGTGATGCCCCAGTGCTGGACCAGCTCGAGATAGCGCTCCGGATCAAAGCTCTCCATGATGATGACGGTGCCGCCCATGCGGATCGTGAGGTTCACGGCAGCTTGCGGCGCGGAATGATAGAGCGGGGCCGGCGAGAGGTAGACCATGCCCTCACGGTAGTGCCAGAGCTTGGTCAGGAAATCGAATAGCGGCAGATTGTGCTTCGGCGGCTCCTCCGGCAGCGGCCGCAGGATGCCCTTCGGCCGTCCGGTGGTGCCCGATGAATAGAGCATGGCGGTGCCGAGCCATTCATCCGCGATCGGTGTCGTCGGCATATCCGCGGTCACGTCCGCAAGACCGACGATGCGATCGCTCTCGCCTGGGCCGTCGGCGACGATGCAGAGCTTGATATCGGGGCAGGCCTGGATCGCCTCGCGCGCGATGTCGAGTTTCGCCACCGACGTGACCAGAATCTGGGACTGGCTGTTGACGAGCAGATAGGCCAGCTCGCCCGGTGTCAGGAAGGAGTTGATGCAGGTGTAGTAGAGACCGGAGCGTTCGCCGGCGCCGCAGGCCTCAAGATAGCGCGAATTGTTCTCCATGAAGATCGAATAGTGGTCGAGCCGCCTCAAGCCGTGCTTGCGGAACAGATGGGCCAGCCGGTTGCTGCGCGCATCGAGCTCGCGATAGGTGACGGCCTCGCCCGTGGCCGCCATGATGAAGGCGGGCTGCAGCGGGCGTAGGCGGGCGTGCTGACCTGGGTACATCTATCCTCCGGCTTTGGATTATGCGGCGAGAAGCAGGATTTCGCGAACGTCGGCAGGGCTCTCGATCTTGCGCGGGTTGCGCGAAATCCAGTTCGTGCGCATCGCCTGTTCGGCGATTGCGTCGAAATGCTCGGGCGCCACACGCACGTCCGCGAGGCTGCGTGGCATGCCGAGCGAGCGGATGAAGGCATCGAGCACGTCGGCGGCGTTGTGGCCAGGGAAACCCATCGCGGCCGCGACGATCATCTGGCGCTCGGCATTGTCGCGCGCATTCCAGCGCATCACCGCCGGCAGCATGATGCAGGAGGTGTAGCCGTGCGGCACGTCGAAGGCCGCGCCCAGCACATAGCCGATGCCGTGGCTTGCGCCCATCGGCACGCCGGCGGCGAGCGCGCCCATCGACAGCCAGGTCCCGATCTGCGCGTCCATCCGCGCGTCGAGATCGGACGGATCGGCTTTCACCCGCGGCAGCGCGTCGGCGAGCATGGCGAGGCCCTTCACCGCTTGCGCATCGGCATAAGGATGCGCCTCGCGCGAGCAGATCGCTTCGACGCAATGGTCGACGGCGCGGATGCCGGTGGATAGGAACAGCCATTCCGGCGTGTGCACGGTGATGGCGGGATCGAGGATGGTCGCGCGCGGCACCGCGAGCGGATGCCGCAGCATCTGCTTCACATGCGTGGCTCGGTCGGTGACGCCGGCGATCGCGCTGAACTCCCCGCCGGCGATCGTGGTCGGAACGCTGATCTGCCGCACCGTCGGCGCGGTCATCTCGGGCGCGACGCCCTTGTGGACGCGGATGCGATCGATGCCGTCGATATCGGTGATGCCGTTGGCGAGGCAAAGCTGCACCGCCTTGGCGCCGTCGGTGATCGAGCCGCCGCCCACGGTGACGATCAGGTCGGCACTGGCTTCGCGTGCCGCATGGGTGGCGACGATCACCGCCTCGCGCGGCGTATGCGCGGGCATGGCGTCGAACAGGCCGGCGCAGCGGGAGCCCAAAGCCTGCTTGATCTTCTCGATTTCGTCGGTCTGCCGGCTGAGCGTGCCCGAAACCATCAGGAAGGCACGATTTGATCCCAGCCGGTCCATCTGCGCGACGATGGCGCCGGCCGCCGGATGGCCGAACACGACCTCCTCGATCGCGCCAAAAACGACACGTCCCTGGTGCACGCCCGTCCTCCCGGACAATTCGTCTTTTTTGTAGGGGTAACCTAGCCGAGCCGCCGGCCTCCGTCATGTGTGAAGGCGCTGGGGGCTCTCCCACCCTCCCCTGGAGGGCCCTTCAGGGGAGGGTAAGAAAGAACGCTCGCGCCACGACCGCCCCCAATTCATGAACCCCGCGAATTACGCCATTCGCAATTCGCCCGCTAATCACACCTCCCCGCGCAGCCGGCTGTTGGACTGTCAACCCGCCATCCGGCCGGGGCGACCTTCCGAGCAATGCGCGCACCGCGGTCTTGAAGAGTTCATCTTTGCCACCCATCTTGTGGCGCCCGCAGGTAGAGGCGTACCCTGCCTTTTCTGCGGCTTTTAGGCGAGGACCTGGGATGAGCGGACCGGACGGAAGCGAGCAGTTTGTCAAAAAGCACGATTTCGTTCTGGCCCGACTGGGCGCAATCGGCGCGCTTGTCGGCGCATTCGCGCTCACCGGTTGCGGCCAGCCAGCCTCGCAGGCAGCCG